>JAAUUW010000189.1 GCA_012030735.1 Acaryochloridaceae cyanobacterium SU_2_1 | reverse complement strand
TTTTTTTCGCGATCGCTCGGTGTCCCCAGCGCCACAACTCGACAGCCCCGTGGATTTAAGGGCTCGGTAATTCGCTTAATGGTGCCACCTTTACCTGCAGCATCTCGACCCTCAAACAAAATCACAATTCGAGTGCCAGTATGCTTGACCCAGTACTGCATTTTTACCAGTTCTAATTGCAGACGAGCCAGTTCTTTCTCATACCGCTGACCCGAGAGCTTAGATTTGCTTTCTTGCTCTGAGCTTTCTAGGTAAGGCAGGGGTCTGGAGGGGGCAGAATCATGAGACTTTGTTTGTATTTTAAGTGTTTTCTGGGCTTGTTTCTTAAGCTTTTTCCGCTGCTTCTTAGTGAGGCCCGTTACCTGGGGTAAGGGCTGCCCTACACTGACGGTCTCAGACTTCTTTCCATTCAAACCCTTTAATTTCATGCTTAATTCTAAATGACCTACAGGGGGAATGTGGGGTCGACTTTGAATTGATATCCCTAGCAAGGTGAAGGGTTTATTATCTCTACTGATATAGCCAAACCTACGCTCTAAGCTCAGCTATATTACCTGAGCTGCGCGCATGGAGTGAATAGAGCCTTTCGTCCCCCACAAAGTCTTGAATATCCCAGCGCCAGCACAAAGACTAACAAACAGACAGCAACCAATCGATGACTCCTTAGTCTACCTATGGTAAGAATCGCCACCCTAGAAATTTGTGTCGCAAGCTACCAAATACAATAAAAAAACGTTTGTAGAAAATTCTTCCCCTGAGCCTGTCTTGCGATCGCGAAGGGCTTCCCCTGCTAAATTCTCTAACGTTTATTGATCGCCCGTTGTCAATCGGGCATTCACCAAAAAACTGCCACAAAGCGCTCCAGAAGCGACTTCGCAGCAGTTTTGAGACTCTAGCTCGGATCAACGGGATTGAATCAACAGATTAGCTTAAACCCCCGCCCATCTCTGGGGAGTGGGGCATTGTATTGCTAGACCTCAGCTTTACGCATCAATGCCGAAATCATAGTAGTTTCGCTTGAGATCCGATTCATCTTGCTCAGAGGCCTCGAAACTAAGGGTATGAATCAGAGCATATTCACCCAGTTCAAGCTGGTTAAAGGGCTTAACTGTATAGACAATCTTGCCAGATGCAGTGCGAACACCTGTGTCTTCAAAATTAAGACTAACAATGTCTTTTTGATCAAAGCCATCTTTAGCACGCGCACCGTCAGAGAAGGAAAAACCAGCCCGAGAGACAACGGTTTGCCGACGATCACCCTTGACTTGTAGCTTTACAATGTTCACATAATCTTCTGGGTCAACATCGGCTGGTAGTACCACCTGAAAGACTTGCTGATTGTTGTTCAAACGCAACTTGGCGCGATTACCCTCCAACACAGCACGCGATTTCACATCGCCAATGCCCGTCAGGCTTTGGAACAAACCACCGCTGACTCGGACTTGAACCTTGCTCCGCTTGATAGCAACCGGTTGTCCGTCAACAATCATCTGGACCCCCTCAGAAACATTGGTTGCCACAGCCACTGTATTGGCGTTCGAGCCGGGTTGTTTTTTTAAGATGGCATCTAAGATTTTGGAACTGACACCTTGTTGTTTGAGCTGAATCAGAGATTGGGATGAGGTATCAAATTTTGCGGGCGCTTGTTGAATTGACAGAATAATATTGCTTTCAGTCAATCCAGCTTTGAGCATAGAAACTACATCTGCATTACTTAGCAGCTTGGGCTGGGCTTGGACAGTAGAGCCAATGACAAAAAAAGAGGCTGACAGAGTAGGAATGATAAATGCTTTCCAAAAAGGTTTCATGGTGGGATAGAGACGATAGATTCACTGATATCTCTAGAATGTCCCTTATTTAGTTCAATTTTCATCTATAAAAACACAGAATTGAGTAAGTTACCCCTCTAGTTGCTCTTTATTCGGCACAGCTTTTAGAATTGTTCTTGACCTTGAGCTGCTCTTGAATCCAGCGCTGGATAGCGACATTAACTATTTCTGGTCGTTCATCATGGGGACAATGGCCAGCATCAATGAGCTCTAGCTCAGCCGCTGGATAATACTGTTGAAATTGCTCTGCTTTGGTGGGGGTCATCCAAGGGTCTGCGGCTCCCCAGAGCAACAATAGGGGTCGCTGTAGATCCCTGAGCAACACATTGAGCTTGCGACCAGGTGGTGACTTGAAGACACCAGAGAATACCCCTAAAGCGCCTTTGTCTAGGGAGGGGGCATGGATCTCGGCAACGAGGCGATCGGTGACGGCTGTGGGATCTTTATAGACTTGTAGGAGGGCCTTGCGAATATTGCTGGGTTGGCGCATCCGATTAAATAAAAAGAAGCTCATGATATTAATCACGCCCCGTGATCGCATCACCCGCTGTCGCCAAGCTTGCCATTCCCGACGCCAAGCGGGCAGGGTGAGTTGTGCGCTGTCGCCAAAAGAGCCTGCACAGTTGAGAAGGATTAATCCTTGGGTCCATTCGGGGCAATCAACAGCGAAGCAAAGGCTGGCATATCCCCCTAAGGAATTACCTGCGACGAAAATCGGCTCTTGGATGACTTCTTCGCAAAAGGCTTGAAGTTGCGATCGCCATAAATCTCCGGTGTAATCTAGATTGGGTTTTTCAGAACGTCCAAAACCCAACATATCGATTGCCCAGACCCGATAATACTGGGACAACTCCTCAATATTTTTGCGCCAGTGATCTGTCGAAGCCCCAAAACCGTGCAGCAAGACCAAACAGGGCCCTTGATCCCCCTGCTGAACATAATGAATCCGATAGTCTTGCCATTGCCAATAACTACCTTGAAGAGTTTGGTCGCGGGTAAGGGTCACAATTTCTATCCTTAGGTTGATCTCAATTAGATGAATAAAATAGGGCAATAAGGGCTAATTTTCAACTGCAAACGCTGGATCAAAAGACTATAAAAGCCTAATTTCCAAGTTTGAGGATCCATGTTTTAGCACTCTCTATTCTAGGGATACACTAAATTTTTAAGTTTGGGTTCAACCGTCCCTTGGATTACGGATTATTCGACCGCAAGCAGGAATGGGGATCAAGGATCGATCGCCCGAGATTCTCTCAAGAGGATAGCGCTGCAATTCTTCTGGGCTAGGCACTATTCAACCTAGCTCAGGCTGGGGATCAAGCGCTTGACCGTACCGATTGTTTCTGAGTATGGTGGAGTTGCAATGTCTTCAGGGAATAATCTAAGTTATCATTAACCCCAAGCCTGGACATCGCTTAAAGATCTCTCGATGGCTTAGTATTTCTGTACAGTAATGATAGTTGATAAAACTATCGGTGTTCAAATTCAAATGTGTAGTCATGCTGCTTCCTGATGAATTAATTGGCCAGAAGGTATGGCTTAAGGTAGAACGAGATCCTGATTTCCCTGATTTTGATCCCTACAGAGTTCAAGCTGAGATTACTCAGCCCACTTCTCCGCCATGGTTTTTTTGCTCGCTATCAAGATCCGCCCCGGCAACTGCAAAGTCCAGGGAAATGGCTGACCCTTTACGAAGCTCAACAGGCAGTGCTTTTAGATCCTGTCCTTGAGTATGACGTAGAAGAGGAAGAGGATTGGGATGAATCTGAAAGCGAGTTTAACCTCCGCTAGCTTGCTGAGTTTTGGTTTGTTCCTTATTTGGTCTCTTTGGCTGGGTAGTATCGGGTAGCGCCGCTTATTAGTCTCTATTGCTGCTGTCAAGGTCTATTTGGCCCTGATCACTAGAGGGTAAACGTTTGCGAATCAGACCCACTAAGCCAGCAAGGATAGACGCAGCCATCAAGATGCTAATGGCAGGCTGGATGAGAGAGGGCCAGAGAGAATACCAGATGTCAAATCCGAGGGGAAAGTTTAGCTGCCGTCCTGCTAAAGCGATGACAAACCAAAGAAAGCAAAAGCAGACAAAGAATAGGTTGTACATGAGAATGGTGTTGATGCCATTCCCAATTTTGTTAAGCACGGTCAGATCCTCATCCTTGAGCTTGATAGAGAAAGAAGATGCAGAGGAAATAAGGGATCGGTCCTAAGTGTC
>JAAUUW010000188.1 GCA_012030735.1 Acaryochloridaceae cyanobacterium SU_2_1 | reverse complement strand
GTAGCACAATTTGTGCCGTTCGATGCGACATCCGTACCCCGACTTAGGGCAATGCCACCTCAGCCTGGGCTAAGGCAGGGGCATCATTAATGCCATCTCCCACCATCACGACCCGATGTCCTTGGCTTTGCAAATGGGCGATCGCAGCGGCTTTTTCCAAGGGCTTCACCTCTGCCTGTACATCTGTTGGCTGGAGGTTCAGGTTTTGGGCAAGGGCCTGCCCTGTAATATGCAAGTCACCTGTGAGGATTTTAACCTGTAACCCCATTGACTGAAGGGCTGCCACTGTCTCAACTGCATCCGCCTTGAGGGGATCATGGATGGCCAAGCCACCCAGGTAATGATGGGCAATCCCTACGTAGACAAGGCTGTTGCCTACTTCGGCCAATTGTTCTGCTCGATCTTGATCGGCCTTAGGGATCTCAATTCCCTGTTCTTGCAACCAAGAGCGAGACCCTAAGCAAACCCGATGCGGACCAATCTGCCCGCACAGACCAGAACCGGCGACGGTCTCTAGCTTCCTGACCCCGAGCAAGGGCAGATTTTGGGCCTCAGCTTGACTTAGAATCGCAGTGGCAAAGGGATGCCGTCCCCCCGACTCCAAGGTGGCGGCCAATTGTAAAACTTGTTCGGCTGTTTGGGGCCAGGTTTGATCTACTGTGCTGTCCAGGCGATCCTTGATCCGCTCGCTGATCCAATACTCTGTAACAACGGGAGTCCCCGTCGTGAGTGTACCTGTTTTATCAAACACTACGGTGTCAATGTGATGCACTTGCTCCAGGATATCGCCACCCCGAATGAACAAGCCCCGCTCTGCGCCGCAGCTGGTGCCGACTAAAATAGCCGTTGGCGTTGCTAAGCCTAAGGCACAGGGACAGGCGATCACTAGGGTTGCGATCGCCAATTTCAAGCCCAAAAGGATGCTAGCCGCTGAGGTCAATCCACCGAGATTAGTGGCCGTTGCAGCATCATGGACTAGGGAGACATCATGGACAAGGGGCAAGGTGCCTACTGCCACCAGCTCGGGCCAGAGGCGTACCCCAATCGTCACCCAGAATAGAAAGGTGAGGGTTGCGATCGCGAGCACGCCATAGGTGAAATACCCCGCCACCCGATCTGCAAATCGCTGAATTGGAGCCTTGCGAACTTGTGCAGCTTCCACCCAGTCAATAATTTGGGCCAAGGTAGTGTCTTGACCGGTACGAGTTGCCGTCACCGTCACCACCCCCGATTGATTGAGGGTGCCTGCCATCACCTGATCCCCAGCCCCTTTGGCAACGGGCAACGCTTCTCCACTCAACATCGATTCATCAACAAGGGTCTGGCCCGTCACAATCTGACCATCCACAGGAAATTTATCCCCTGGCAAAATCTGCAACCAAGCACCGATGGGCACATCCCGCACCGGAATTTCCTGAACCTGACCAGGGTTTTCCTCGCCTGAGGGCAACCAGCGAGCCACAGTGGGCTGGAGGTTCAGCAACTTCTCTAGGGATGCTTTAGTCTGACCCTTGGCTCGCTCCTCTAATACTCGCCCCAATAGGATCAATCCCATAATCATCACAGGGGCATCAAAAAACAGTCCCAATGCAGTTGCGGCCAAAGCACCGCGACATCACTAGCAAGATAAGCGGTCACACTGCCTAAACTGACCAGGCTATTCATATTAGGCTGATTTTGCCGGAGTCCCTGCCATCCCTCGATCAAGATCCCGCGCCCTGGGCCCAGCAGCGCTAGAGTTGCCAGCCCCCAATGAAATTCAATCCTGTGCAATCCGGGAATAGCCAGACCCGGAATCTGATCCAGATGGCCCAAGCCAGACAAGACCACCAACAAAGCTGCCCAGAGTAATTGCTGCCGATATTGCGCCAAGGGCGAAGGCTCAGCCACTGGGGATTGAGAGACTCGCCCTGGCCTAGGGTCTTGGACCGTGCTAGGAAAACCAGCCTCAGTAAGCTGCGCTACCAACGCCTCTGGTGTTGTCTGTTGCGCTTGATACTCAACCCTAGCCTGTGCCGTTACCAAATTGACCACGACAGCATAGACACCGGCTTGCTGTTGCAAGCGGTTTTCCACCCTCTGCATGCAACCAGCACATTTCATTCCCCCTACGCTCAGCAACGTGGTGCTCAGGGGAATAACGCCGGATTTAGCGGTAAATTTAGAGGCCGAGAAAGGGGAGGGAGAGGGGGACATAGGGGCTCAGGGAAGACAGGATTGTAAACGATTCATGCTGATCAGCAAAGCTTGCTGGCTTTGGCGCCATTGAGCCTGGGGTTGGATGTACTGATTGACCATCACAGTTAGGATCAGGGGAGCAAATGGGGGCTGTTGCAAATAACCCGTCAGGGTAGAAACCCCTGTCATACTTCCCGTTTTGCTGAGTAGACTGCTGGTGGGACTACCCTCTAGGCGTTTCTCAGGCAAAGAAGCCTGAAATAAATTGGCATACTTCGTCGGTAACATCCCGGCTAGGGTCTGCCCTAAGGCCACCGGACTGACAAGATTATGACGGGATAGACCCGAGCCATCTACCAGATGATAGCTATTTGGATCCACGCCCAGTTGGGTTAAGGTTTGGCGCAGAACCCTTAAGCCTTGCTCACCCACGGGACTAGTGGGCTGGGTCTCGGCTCCATCAGCCAACCGATGGAGCAAGGCCTCTGCATAGAGATTATTGCTGTCTTGGTTGATGGTAGCAATTAGCTCTATCAAGGGGGGGGACTTAATTTGGGTGAGCAGTTGTTCAGTAAGGACGGTCTCGGGCGCTGTACTGCGGTCTTGTTCCGCAGATCGCAATGTTACCTGAGCAACCTTAATTTGATATTGGGCTAAAATGGCGCGCCAGCGATGCAGCAAAAACCAGCCGGGGTCGATCACTGCCACAGCTGAGCGATCGGGGAGGGCATCCTGACGCAATTGCCCAGTCACTTCAATCTCTAACCATGAGTCCTTGACTCGGCGCTTAATCGCAATAAATTCAGGGGCATCAGCAGCGACGGTTTGGGTACGATTAAGTAGCCGCCAGGGACCGATAGGCTGCGGTGACAACCATTCTACGCGCAAGGGTTGGCCTTGTTTTTGGGGCCATAGCTTCAGCTCATAGGCATTTTGGTTGAGGATCAAGCCATTGGCAATGGCACCATACCCCGCCTGTAGGTCTTCCCATTCCCAGGAGGGTACCAAGGCCGCCTCTGCAGGATGGGGATCCTCTGCCACGAGTTGGTCAATCTGGCGAACCCCTTGGCGCTGAAGCTGGGCAGCAACCTCTTCAAGCTGGCGATCGCTCAAACTTGGATCTCCCTGGCCGACAATGCGCAGACGCTTGAGGGTTGGCCCTGTCCCCAGGGTATAGACCGGGGTAAGAAAGCGATATTGGGGGCCGAGACGGGTCAAGGCAACGGCTGTGGTCAAGACCTTCACCGTCGAGGCGGGCAAAAAATATTGTTGTCCCTCTTTCTGGTATAAGAGCTTTGGTCCCTCGGGACGCATTTGATACAGGCTAATCCCTAGGCGGGCGTTGCGGAGATGGGGCTGACGGGCGATCGCATCGACTTCTTCAGCCAGTTTTGTGACACAGGATTCTGGGGAGGCAGCAGCAGCGGGTTCAAGACTGCCAAGGACTATCAGACCCAGCCCATACAAAGCCGCCCCAACCCATACTCTCTGCCATCCTGACTTCAGAAGCATCGTTCTTTATTTCTGCTGTGATTAGCTGACAGCTTAACGCGAATTCTCTTAGAAAGAATACCCCCTGAGGGCTCCATCAACCCAAGATAGGCAAGCTAAAATGAAGATAGGATCAATTTGGCTGTCTTGGTTTCAGGCCCATGGATACCCCTTTGCCACTGATGATTCAGCAGATGCTACAACCGGAATTTTACCCGCATCCGGTTGAGGTTCCCCTTCAATTACTACAAACTCATATTTCCTATGTTGTGCTCACGGGAGACTATGCCTATAAAGTCAAGAAACCCGCTAAATTTGGTTTTCTAGACTTTTCTACCCTGCCCAACGGGCCTATTTTTGCCAAGCAGAATTGCGCCTCAATCAGCGTCTGTGCCCCCAACTCTATCGGGCAGTAGTGCCGATTT
>JAAUUW010000045.1 GCA_012030735.1 Acaryochloridaceae cyanobacterium SU_2_1 | reverse complement strand
AGCCGCGGATGAAGTCGTTCAGCTCGAACGGGGTCGACACGACGCCACCGGACGCCCATGCCCAACCGGCGGCGAGGAGATGGGTGACGTCTTCCGGCGGGTCGGGCGGGATGTCGTAACCGTGGATGGCGGGCTCGGCCAGCTCGGCGGGGCGCGGATGGGCGTAAACCAGCCCCTCGATCTTGGGCCGTTTGACGGAAATCACTTCGCGTTCGTGCTCGAATTGGCAGGTATTCTCATCGACGTCGCCGAGGACGCCTTCCAGATAATCGAGCGCGTCGTTCTTGCGCACGACCACGAGGTCGGTGTCACCGTCCTGGTCGAAGTCGTTGAGGCCGGTCGCAGTTCGTGTCGACGCCGTCGTAGGGGGCGTCGACGATGTCGGCCCGGTAGTTGACGACCGAGTCGCGTCGGACCCGCAGGTCGGCGGCCTCGAAGAGCTCGGCCCCGTGCTTGGCCAGCAGCTCCTTGTTGCCAGCTAAGGCCACAATCAACGCTGGTCCAGTACTCCGAGCCGGATTGACAGAAGTATTGGTGATCGGAATACTAATCAAGTGAATCAGCGTCAGACCGAAGCCAATGGCAATCGGTGCAAAGCCTTGAGGAGCAAGTCTATCCGTTGCGCCTAAGATGATTAACAAAAACATCATCGTCAGCAAGACTTCGGCAATCAGACAACCCACTAAATTGTATTTTCCAGGAGAGTGATCGCCAAAACCATTAGTGGCTAAAGGATTTGCACCACTGACATCAATTGCCCCCGCACTACTAGCAATCACATACAATAGCCCAGCAGCAACAATTGCCCCCACTACTTGAGCCAGAATGTAAGGTAGCAAATCAGAGGCGGGGAAACGCTTCCCTGCCCAGAGACCAAAGGACACAGCAGGATTAAAATGCCCCCCCGAAATATGACCCACTGCATAGGCCATGGTCAAAACTGTTAGACCGAAGGCCAAGGAAACACCAGCAAACCCAATTCCCAGGGGAAAGGTAAAAGGAGTTTTTTCTGCCCCGATTGTGATGGCCCCAGTAGATACTGCTGCAAACACAGCACTTCCACATCCCCCAAAGGTCAACCAAAAGGTGCCAAAGAACTCAGCCAAAACTTTTTTCGTGATCGACATCGGCACACTCCATCTTCAAAACATACAGATTCTGACACCGTTTTGACAAATTTCAAAGATTTACATTCTTAAACAATATAAAAACTGGTCTAAGAGGCTCGATTGATCCTCTAGGCTAGTACTGCCCATCTCTACCGCCAGAGCCAATCCCAATAAGGTAATTTCTGGGGGAAAACGCAGAGAGTCACCAATATTCATAGTTAAGAAGGGGCAGCAGAAGAGCGCTAATTTTAGTTCTTGTCGCCACGTTGCTGGCAATTGGCTTCGAGCTTGCAACTCAGTAATCAGAGGTTGCAAAACTTGCTGGAATTTAGACTGCAAGAAACCAAGGCGGACAGATGAAGGAATAAAATCACTGCTCCACCACAATTTCCTTAGGGGTGAGGGTTCATTTGGATTGAGAGATCGCGAGCAATCTCTTGTGGAAAATATAGCCAAATCGCAAACACGTTATGAAAAATAGGTTTAGCAAGATCCAGAAAGGGAGAATGGCGACCGGCAAAGGCCGGATCAAAGTAAATCAAGGTCTCAGCCCCTTGATCGACAAAGATATTGCCATTATGGGCATCGCCATGCCCCACCACCGAGCTTGTCTGGTAATGGGCTCCACCTAA
The DNA here is from genome assembly GCA_012030735.1 of Acaryochloridaceae cyanobacterium SU_2_1. Classification (GTDB taxonomy): domain Bacteria; phylum Cyanobacteriota; class Cyanobacteriia; order Thermosynechococcales; family Thermosynechococcaceae; genus Acaryochloris. Next base: position 18,865 of record JAAUUW010000045.1, on the reverse strand, counting down.
CAGTTGACTGCCCTGGTTAATCAAATCCGCCAAGCTATCTCGATAACTGAGGCCATTGATCCGCCACTGGCAAGTAGCCAACTGATCAAAATTCAGGGTTTGGCCGGGTAGGTGGATGGGTTTACCCGCATAAAAATCGTGATAGCGCCCACCCACCAAGCGATGTCCAAATAACTGATGAATGGGAGCTTCACCGTGATCATTGCCGGATAGGGGCTCCAGCGTTTGGTGATAGATTTGCCACAGTTCTTGATCGGCCTTGATCTGCAGGGCTAGAATTTGCTCAATATCCTGCCGTTGCCCCATCTCTAGTTGACGAGCCACCTCAAATAAGGAAGGAAACTCAAAGAACTCATAGATCAACAATTGCTTGCCCCATTCTGTTGAGCTGAAAATGGGTTGAATGATGGGGTAACCAGCTTCTGCCAGAATACTAGAGTTGTAGTATTCATGAATCAGGCTTTGCGGTTCCACATGGGTTTTAAAAAAGAGCTTTTCTCCGGCAACCGTATGTAAGAAACCATTAATTGAGTTGAGGGAAACTGCCGAAGGTCGAACCTGCACTTCTGCCACATCGAAGGGAAAATGGCTGTTGATAAACTCCTTCAATAAGCCATTTGCAGCCTCTGGGTTAGAAAACTGCATCGCTTGAATATCTTGTAGAACCTGATCGGACACGTTAGGGCTGGCTTTAATAACGACTTACTATACCAGAAGGGATTAGGAACCCCAGAGCATTAAATTGTTCTGTATGGTCTGCCCTCAGTTTTTCTAAATGAACAGGCTCTTAGCCAAATCGCGTTGAACCTAATGTTGGGCTTTCTCGTTCCATGATCGAGTTTGAAGGTTGATCATGGCTTATGCGACAGATTCCGCTGTTTAGAGAACTAGAATTAGACAAAATTTATGAATCGTAACAATCTAAGGTTATAGCCTGAGTTTGTTCTGCAGGTTCGCTTGCCATGATTAGTTTTCTCGCTGAGTTCGGTTCGCCCAAGTCTCTTTGACATCAGAAGTCTTTTGCTCTTCCCTCACTGCCTTGACTAGGCTCTGCTCTGCCCCATTAGATCTGGGGCATCAATCGAGTAATCTATCCAGATCATGGGCATGAGATAGCTAGGGACTGCCTACAGGAATGTTTTTGTTCAAGGTCCTTGAAGAGATTCGTTTGTCTTGGGCAAGAACAATGACGGGCCTTGCCTAAAGAAGGGTATTCGTCCTTAGATACCTATCAGAACTCTAGATCTTGTCTATGCGCTTTATTGACAAGGCTTTGGGAACCTGAAATTGATCAGGCTTGAATCAGTCGCTCGACCCTGAGGGATCGGCTTAGTGGACCCTTTATCCAGATGTTATAAGAACCAAAGATATATTTTGCTATTGTTCTTAGATCTAATATATTAAACAATAAAGTGAGTTTATTTGATTTCTGAAGCTATATAAATTACTTTTATTCCTAAATATCTATTTTTAGATAAAATAATGCGTTTTAATTCCGTATAATCCCTTTTTCATTATTGTGCCCCCTTTTCAATTGCTGAGGTTTACTCAATAATTCAGTCAGTACCAAAATATATTTGATGATCAGATATAGCTGCCGATTCATTAGACAGAGGGCAGTGGCTTATATCAAACAAAGAATAGGAGAAAACCCAAGGTGAAACTCGCAGTATACGGAAAAGGTGGCATTGGTAAATCTACAACCAGTTGCAATATCTCGGTTGCCTTGGCTAAACGGGGTAAAAAGGTTCTGCAGATTGGCTGTGACCCGAAGCATGATAGTACTTTTACCTTGACTGGCTTTTTGATCCCCACGATTATTGACACTCTCCAAGAGAAGGACTATCACTACGAAGATGTTTGGCCCGAGGATGTTATCTATAAGGGCTATGGCGGTGTTGACTGCGTTGAGGCGGGTGGTCCTCCTGCTGGCGCAGGTTGTGGTGGTTATGTTGTGGGCGAAACGGTCAAGCTCCTTAAGGAGCTAAATGCTTTTGACGAGTATGATGTGATTTTGTTTGATGTTTTGGGTGACGTGGTTTGCGGTGGGTTTGCGGCTCCGCTGAATTATGCAGATTACTGCATGATCGTGACGGATAATGGCTTTGATGCCCTGTTCGCTGCAAACCGAATTGCTGCCTCTGTGCGGGAGAAAGCTCGAACACATCCCCTGCGATTAGCGGGCTTGATTGGTAACCGTACTTCGAAGCGGGATCTGATTGACAAGTATATTGATACTGTCCCCATGCCCGTATTAGAAATCTTGCCTTTGATTGAAGATATTCGTGTGTCGCGAGTGAAGGGCAAAACGATGTTTGAGATGGCTGAGAGTGATACTGCTCTCTTGCCTGTTTGTGATTACTACCTCAATATTGCCGATCAAGTCTTGGCACAGCCAGAAGGGGTGGTGCCCAACGATGCTCAGGATCGTGATCTATTTGCCCTGCTGTCTGACTTCTACTTGAATCCCACTGAGGCACCCAAGGCTGAAGAAAAGCTCGATTTGATGATGGTTTAATGATTTGCGCACCATGCATTACGTTCATGGTGCGCCCTTTTTTAGCTGCTGAGAATAAGGATATTAAAACTATGACGCTTGCTGATGCACAACCACAAGCTCTCGATTTTGAGTGCGAAACTGGCAATTACCATACCTTTTGCCCGATTAGCTGCGTGGCTTGGCTCTACCAAAAGATTGAAGATAGTTTCTTCTTGGTGATTGGAACTAAAACCTGTGGTTATTTTCTGCAAAATGCCATGGGGGTCATGATCTTTGCTGAACCTCGATATGCGATGGCTGAGCTGGAGGAAGGTGATATTTCGGCTCAGTTGAATGATTATGAAGAGCTAAAGCGGCTCTGTGTGCAAATTAAACGAGATCGCAACCCCAGCGTCATTGTCTGGATTGGCACTTGCACCACCGAAATTATCAAAATGGATCTTGAAGGTCTGGCCCCTCGTCTAGAGGGTGAACTCGGCATTCCGATTGTGGTTGCGCGGGCGAACGGTTTAGATTACGCCTTTACCCAAGGAGAGGACACCGTCCTCGCGGCGATGGCCCATCGTTGTCCTAGCAATCAGGCCGTTCTTGGCGAATCAGAAAAAGAAGAGCGGGGCAATGCTATCACTTCTCTGCTGAACTTTGGCAGGAAAAAAGAAGAAGTTACCGCCGATGAATCAGAATATAAAGATCATGCACCCTTGGTGTTGTTTGGTTCCCTCCCTGATCCTGTGGTGACGCAACTCACCATAGAACTCAAAAAACAAGGCGTCAAAGTTAGTGGGTGGTTGCCTGCTAAACGGTTCACGGAATTGCCTGTGATTGAGGAAGGATACTATGTCGCTGGGGTGAACCCCTTCCTCAGCCGAACAGCCACAACCTTAATGCGGCGACGCAAATGCAAATTGGTGGGCGCTCCATTTCCGATTGGCCCTGATGGGACACGGGCCTGGATTGAGAAAATCTGTACTGTGCTAGACATCGAACCCCAGGGTCTAGAAGAGCGAGAAGCCAAAATTTGGGCCAACTTAGAAGACTATCTCCAACTCATTCGTGGTAAATCTGTCTTCTTTATGGGGGATAACTTGTTAGAAGTTTCCTTGGCACGCTTCTTAATTCGCTGTGGGATGACTTGTCCAGAAATCGGTATTCCATACATGGATAAACGCTATCAAGCTGCCGAACTAAAACTTCTGGAGCAAACTTGCCAAGAGATGGGTGTGCCCTTACCCAGAATTGTGGAAAAACCCGATAACTATAATCAAATTCAACGGATCTATGACCAAAATATCGATCTGGTGATTACCGGCATGGCCCATGCCAATCCCTTAGAAGCTCGTGGAATCAGCACTAAATGGTCTGTTGAGTTTACCTTTGCCCAAATTCATGGTTTCAGTAATGCCCGTGACATCCTAGAGTTGGTTACCCGCCCCATGCGTCGGAATAATTCTCTCAAGGATTTGGGTTGGGAGAAGCTGATCAAAGAAGAAGCTAAGGTCTAGCCTGCCCTTGAGGGTTATGCTAACGATAAAAATCAATCGCAAAAACCCCCCTTAAAGGGGGGGCTTTTTTATGGTCTAACTGGATTAAGACAAGTACCAAATACCAGGCAATCCGATCCAAGGATCTGCAGGGAATTGTCAACCCTGATCCCAAAGCCGACTCATTAACCCCCGAAATATTTCTATCTGTCATGCCGGCCACCAGTGGTAGTTGATCAACAGTTTAATATCCGATTACATCGTCGATAACGTTCGACAGCACTGTTCGAGTACATCTTCAAGGTCTTCAAGGGTCTCAAATCATCGATGGACGAACCGTGCGTCCGCCAGCCGCCAGAGTTGTTCAGCGGGTTGTAGCTCAGAAGAGTAGGGCGGTAAACTCTTGAAATTGATGAGACTGCGATGGCGCAAATGCTCGATCTGCGAAATAGTCTTGGGCTAGTCAATGATGGTCTCAACGATTGCACGCCTACGGGTCAGAAGCTTATCCATCAATGGCATCAGCTTGTTTTTCATAGTCTTGCGAGGCTTAACGATTCATTGAATATCCATCTGTTTCAAAAGGACTTCAAAGAGCTTCTGAGAGACATAACCGCGATCTGCACTTATCCAGAATTCACGTTATTGATAGACCCATCACGCTGCTGGAAATGCTCTGTTCTAGGGGAGCATATACTCTAAATGGAGACCAGTGCCTGAGATTATCTCACCGAACTACCAGGCCTTGATAGCTCCAGAAAGCTGTAGCCATTTTAGTAACAACCTCCCTCGCAAAGGTTCTGGCAAGCTAGGCTAGAACCCAGCTCTTTAGCTTGAAGATTCTATGTGGTCCACAGATGCCAGAGATTATCAGATTCTCTTTTTGAGTTTGTTCTTGGCTTTAGGCATAGGCACCAAGGACTGGACCCTACGGCCCAGTGTAATTGGGGTTGCGATCTCCACTTGTCTGATCGTGCAAGGATTGGCTGCATTGCTTAAATTCCAGCATCAGCTTTCTACCCTAAAACCAACGGATCAAGTTTTGGGATCAGAACAGACTGATCGACCTTTCTTCAATTTAGGTTGGCGCAGCGCCCTCATTACAGGCTTAGGATTGAGCCTATTACTGCGCACAGATCATTGCACCACCATGGCCTTAGCAGCAACTCTGGCCATTTTGAGTAAATTCTGTTTGCAAGTTAAGGGTAAACATTTTTTTAATCCCGCCAATTTTGGCATCATTGCCGTGTTGATCCTCACAGAGGATGCTTGGGTTTCGCCAGGGCAATGGGGAACAGCCGGTTGGTTTGGCTTAGTGTTCGCGGGGGCGGGTGGCCTCGTTTTACATCGCGTTGGCCGCTGGGATACCTCTGTGATGTTTTTAGGGAGTTATGGTCTCTGTCTTGGGTTGCGAGACCTATGGCTGGGATGGACTTGGGATGTTTGGTTTCATAGCCTGTCCAGTGGATCGCTCTTGCTGTTTGCCTTGTTTATGCTCACCGATCCCCGCTCGATTCCCGATGCTCGCATCAGTCGGCTGCTATGGTCGAGCGCTATTGCCATCGTCAGCTTTATTTTGCAAACCCAGTTTTTTCTCCCTACCAGTTTATTTTGGGCATTATTTTTCCTAGCACCTTTGAGTATTGCCTTGGATCAGCTTTGGACCATACCGCGGTTTACCTGGGGCAAGGAGCAACCAGCAGATTTAACCTCCTCTTCATCTCTAGCTAGTGAAGCGTAACCCCAGATTACTGCTAGTTCAGAGTATTTTAGTCCTTTAGAAAGAAAAATAATTCGGCAATCATAGCAGCATCTATTGTTGTAAGCGGAATTCTGAGTGTTATGATTGCATCACATCAAACTCTCTGAGGAAGACTACCTCATATGGCGTCGACACCTATTTCCCCAGTGGTGCTAGTCATATTAGATGGTTGGGGTTACCGAGAAGAGACCGATGGCAATGCCATTGCAATGGCCAATACCCCAATCATTGACAGCCTCCAAAAAGCCTATCCAAGTACACTCATTCAGACCTCTGGTAAAGCAGTAGGGTTGCCCAAAGGACAGATGGGCAATTCGGAAGTGGGCCATCTCAATCTTGGGGCTGGGCGAACAGTTCCCCAGGAATTAGTGCGCATCTCTGATGCCATTGAAGACGAAAGCTTCTTGGCCAACCCCAGCTTAGTCCAGGTTTGCAAGGCGGTGGCTAAGGCTAATAGCAAACTGCATTTAATCGGCTTATGTTCTCCAGGTGGGGTACATGCCCATACAGGCCATTTACTCGCTTTGCTGGAGCTAGCTAAGCAGCAGGGTTTGAGCCAGGTTTGTATTCATGCCATTTTAGATGGGCGAGACACCCTCCCTAAGAGCGGCAAAGACGAGATTCAGAATTTACAAAGCCATCTTTTGAAAATCGGTATTGGCCAAATTGTTACCCTGAGTGGACGCTATTTTGCCATGGATCGAGATCAGCGCTGGGATCGGATTCAAAAAGCCTATGAGGTAATGGTGAGCGATCACTCTATGGTGCCTCGAGACTGGTCCCCGATGGATGTGATCACCGATGCCTATGATCATAAGACGACGGATGAGTTTATCCCGCCTACCCGTATTGCTCCCGGTGCTATTGAATCAGGAGATGGGGTGATCTTTTTTAATTTCCGGCCTGATCGGGCTCGTCAACTGACTCGGGCCTTTGTGGATCCTCAGTTTGCGGGATTTCAGCGATCGCATATTCATCCCTTACATTTCGTCACCTTTACCCAATACGATCCCCAACTATCCACAGAGGTGGCCTTTAAGCCCCAAAACCTCAACAATATTTTGGGGGAAGTGATCTCCGATCACAAGCTCCAGCAATTGAGGCTGGCAGAAAACCGAAAATATGCCCATGTCACCTATTTTTAATGGCGGCATTGAAGATCCTCTCCCTGGGGAAGATCGGATCATGGTTCCTAGTCCCCAGGTGTTTACCTATGACCAGAAGCCAGAAATGTCAGCGGCGGAGGTGACAGAAAAGGCGATCGCAGCCCTGAGCAAAGGGATCTATTCCCTCGTGGTGATCAACTATGCTAACCCAGACATGGTCGGTCATTCAGGCCAAATGGAAGCTACAATTCGGGCCATCGAAGCTGTAGATTGCGCCTTGGGTCGGTTAGTTTCTGCAACGATCAAGAGTGGCGGCACCCTACTGATCACGGCTGATCATGGCAATGCTGAACAAATGTGGGATGAGCATGGCAATCCTTGGACAGCTCATACGAGCAATCCTGTTCCCTTGATACTGGTGGAGGGCGAGGGCCTCAAAATTCCTGGTCACGGGGCCGATGTGCCCTTGCGAACAGGCGGCTCTCTGGCTGATATTGCCCCGACCATTTTAGAGATTTTGGGTTTACCGATCCCCACAGAAATGACTGGGACATCCTTAATTCAGGGCGCAGAGTTTGAACTACGCTCCAACCGGAGCCCTGTGCGAACTCGTCTGTAAACGGTATACTGCAAAAGGGATGGCTGCCTTGTCTTCTCTGGACTTTTTAGATGTCTAGCCTTTGATCCCTAGCAGTATATTGGTCATGCCCCTTTACATCCCCTTTACCTGACCTGTTCTTGAAATTTCTTTATCAGGATCGTCCTTCTCTCTATGTTGTTGCATAACATTGTTCAGTCTCTGTGGTTTATCTCAGCGCTCAGCCTAGTGGCTTTAGTGCTCCTCCATAGCCCCAAAGGTGATGGCTTAGGAGGGATTGGTGGCCAAGCCCAGCTTTTTACTAGCGCTAAAAGTGCAGAAAAAACCTTAAATCGAATCACTTGGACCTTGACTATTTTATTTATGGGACTCACAGTGGTGCTCAGTGCAGGCTGGTTAGGTTAGGGCTGGTTAGATTAGGCCAGGTTTTTAGACCCCTGAAACTCTATGCTGTCACAAAGGAATCCTTCGCCCTTGAAGCGCTGCTGGCCGTTAATTCCTCTGGTGATGTTGGGCATTTTTTCTGCTTTGGCAGTCCATAGCATCTTCTTGGCTATACCGATCCCGGTAGGAGCCTCATCTACCTTGGCTCCCGGGGCACAAATTCACCCCTTGCCCCCGGCTTTGCAGCAATGGCAACCTCAACAAGAGCAGAGCGATTATTTTGAGCAAGTCAAACCCACGCGCGTCGGCTATCTCATTTGGAGTCACTTTCCGGTCAAAGTTTGGGTGGCACCCTTGACTGGGGAAACGGCACAGAAAAAATGGCAGTCTGCTAGTCTGCAAGCTATTCGAGATTGGCAAGTTTATTTGCCCCTAGAGATTACCCTAGAGGCGGATCAGGCAGATATTAGTATTTCACCCATAGCACCCTCTCCCATCGGTCAGAGCCGAATTCGCTCTGGGGAGACTCGCTATCGCCTTTACATAGATGCCCAACACCGCTTAGCACACCGCTGTACTATTCAAGTGCGGGATAATCAGACCGCCGCATATATCACCGCTGCCTGCGCCATGAATTAGGCCATGCTTTGGCATCTGGGGTCATAGCCCCCTTGCTACTGACAGTCTCTATTTTTCCCAAGTCCGAGATCCGGCACCAATTTCCGCCCGAGATATGAATACCCTCAAACGGGTTTACCAACAACCAACCCGTCTGGGTTGGCCCGTTCAGCCTTCGTAAAGGGGCAAGGACTGGATAGATACTGATGAGCGCTGGTGATATGAGGGGAAAGGTCGATCTGTATCAAGGGGTTGTAAGTCCCCTGTTATTTTCAGTGCTGAAGGCCGATCCAGAAGCTGTTCACCAAAGACTGATGCAGACCTGTGCTTGGCTGGACTCGCGCTGTGCTGACCCTAGAATTCACCGTCTTCTAAATCAAGGGGAATCGGCCTTTGGTCTACAGGATCCTCGATTATCTCAAACCTATTGGGGGTTATCCTTGCAAATCCTCTAGGCTTGGCCGCTGGGTTTGATAAAGACGGGATCGGGTCTAATATTTGGCCCAGTTTGGGCTTTGGCTTTGCTGAAGTCGGGACGGTGACATTCCATGCCCAACCGGGCAACCCTCGCCCTCGGCTGTTTCGCTTGCCAGAGGACCAAGCTGCCCTCAATCGGATGGGCTTTAATAACCAAGGCGCTGCCCAAGTAGCCTTGAGGTTGAAGGCTGCCCAGCAGCGCCAGTCTCGGACCTATCCCTTGGGGATCAATTTAGGTAAATCCAAGGTTACTCCCCTAGAGGAAGCGGTTGAGGACTATGTGGGTAGTTTTCGGTTGCTCAAAGACTATGGTGATTACTTTGTGGTGAATGTGAGTTCACCGAATACGCCGGGTTTGCGATCGCTGCAAAATATTGCCCAGCTAGCACCTATTCTTTTAGGTTTACAGGCAGAGAACACTGAACATAAACCGATCCTGATTAAAATTGCCCCCGATTTGGCCTGGTCGGAGATCGAAGCCATTGTGGAAACTGCACAAACCCATCACTTAGCTGGGATTATCGCCACCAATACAACGATCGATCGCCAAAATCTACAAACCACCAAAATCGCAGCAACGGGTCATTCTCCTGCTCAGGAAGCCGGGGGCTTGAGTGGTGCACCGGTGCGATCTCGTTCCACAGAGGTGATTCGCTTCATTTGGCAGCAAACCCAAGGGAAACTACCCATCATTGGCGTAGGCGGTATTTTCACCGAAGAAGATGCCTGGGAGAAAATCACTGCCGGAGCCAGTTTACTGCAAGTCTATACCGGCTGGATTTACGAAGGACCCTGGATGGTAAGGCGAATCTTATCCGGATTGCAGACCAAGATCGCGAGCCAGGGACTAGCCCATTTGCGCGAAGCCATCGGTATCATACATGCTTGAGTTTGCCATCACCTCAGCAAACCCTGCCAAGATCTGAGCAATACTCACAGCTGAGCAATTACTCGAAAGAGCGTCTCCAGTTTTCCTAAATCCTTATCGCCTGGGGAGCGCTCTACCCCACTCGATAAATCAATACCAGGTGGCGACACTTGCTCTAGGGCTGCGACCACATTATCTGGTGTTAATCCCCCAGCCAAAAACCAAGGACAGACCGGTTTAACATCCTGCAGTAAGGCCCAATCCCAGACCTGACCTGTTCCCCCTGGGGCACTAGGGGTATAGGTATCAAGAAGCAAGGTATCCACCAGCCCTTGATAGGCGGACAGTTGACGGAAGGTGCCCGCTGTCTCAATTCGCGATGCCTTAATAATTTCTACTTGGGGTAAGCGGCGACGTAATAGCTGGCAAAAGCCGGCGACTCATCACCATGGAGTTGCACACTGGTTAATTCGCCGCAGTCCACCACCCGTTTAATTTGCTCTAAATGTTCATTCACAAACACTCCAACCCGTTCAAGGGGGGTGCCGGCAACAGTATTCGCTGGTAATAGTTGGGTAATATCCTGTATTTGAGAGGGTGACACGTAACGCGGTGAGGTCTCAACACAAACAAATCCCAAGGCATCAGCGCCCATTTGGGCAATCGCAAAACCTTGATCTGGCTTAGTAATTCCGCAGATTTTGACTCTCACCTTCCTTGGTTCCTTGTGATTGCCTCTGTGAGGCATTTGATTTATCTGATTGAAATCTGGAAAATCAGTGATATTTTCTTTTGAGAGCTGGAAATTAACTCATTTCCTTTGTATGCCAAGGATATCGCAACTTATGTATGCCAAGGATATCGCAACTTAATTAATTCTCATGCCCAAGAAATAACAATATAAATTTTCGCTGTTATCACCTTCGCAAAGGCAAATTTAGGATATTCAATCCTCACTGAACTGGAGGCAAACCAGGCTGAAGGAGAATTCACTACCCCTCTTTTTAGAATAGCAACAGGAAAAGCAGTGCCTTCAAAAAAGAACCCTGTGAAATGTAAACTCTTAAAACAAATTTAAAATGAGTGCAAATCGATTTTTATAATTCTGTCAGCGATGCTACCGATTACATCTGTTTCGCTGTTTAGGAGACTCAATTTAAATGCATCCCATATTTTTTGCTGCTACATCAGGTCCCTTATGGACTTTTAACACGGGTGTACTGATGTTATTGTGCAACCTCTTGATGGTTGCAGTCGGTCGATATACCATCCAATCGCCGGGTCAAGGGCCTGCCCTACCCTTTCAAGTGCCTGAATTTATGAAGGATTTTGGTGTTCCGGAAATGCTAGCCACCGGAGCCTTAGGCCATATCATTGGTGCAGGGATGATTATTGGTTTACGGACTTCTGGCGCCCTCTAACACTGCTTTGGCCAATAACTACTGTTATTTGAGATCAACCTCTATCCCTGTTGTCAACCTTTTCCTAGGTGATTCCACAGGGATTTTTAGTGGCTATCGTCAAACAGCGTTACTGAGCATGGCGTTCGAGGGCCAGTTGAATCAGTTGATCGACGAGATCGGGAAATTTTATGCCGGTGGCTTCCCAAAGTTGAGGGTACATGCTTAAGGACGTAAAGCCAGGTAGGGTATTAATTTCATTGATTAATATCTCTTTAGTTTCTTCTATATAGAAAAAATCTACTCGGGAGAGGCCGGCACCATCTATGCCTAAAAAGGCTTGCAAAGCCATCTCTTGAATTTGAAGGGTAACTTCTGGTGGTAGAGAAGCCGGAATTTGCAAGGTAGAAAGACCATCGGTGTATTTGGTTTGGTAGTCGTAAAAATCACTCTCAAAACTAATTTCTCCCACCACTGACGCCCGAGGATTGCTATTGCCCAAGACGGCACATTCGACTTCGCGGGCCACAACGCCTGCCTCTACAATTAGCCGCCGATCATATCCCGCTGCTTTGTCTAGGGCTGCTTCTAGCTCAGGGCGAGATCGCACCTTAGAAATCCCCACAGAAGACCCCAAATTGGCGGGCTTCACAAAACAGGGATAGCCAATCTTAGTTTCTATGCGATCGCAAAGCTGTGTAAAAACACAGGGATCAGACCAAACTTGGCTGCGGGTGACCGCAGCATACTCAACTTGGGGTAATCCCACTGCGGCAAACAGAATTTTCATTGCAATTTTGTCCATCCCCGCCGCTGACCCCAGTACCCCCGACCCCACATAGGGCACTTGCATCAATTGCAGCAACCCTTGAACTGTGCCATCTTCACCATTGGGACCATGTAAAATTGGGAACCATACATCGATGGTGGTGGCGATCTCAGGCAATTGCCAAGGGTTGCCCGATCCCTCTGATTTTTGAGGAGAACCCGACTCTAACACTTGCTTTGCCACGGATTCCGCTTGCCAGCAGCCATCCTCATTGATATAAAGGGGCACCAGTTCATATTTGTCACAATTGGGTGCAACCTGGAACGCTCGTTGAATTGCTTGAGCCGAAGTGATCGACACCCTATGCTCCCCAGAACATCCCCCAAACACCAAGCCAACACGCAACTTCTCCACAGTTCCTTTCCTCGTGGTCATTTAATCTCGTTAGACTACCATAATGGCTCCCTTAGCAGCATCTAATGCACCATCTCAGAATTAGACCCTTGCCATAATTCACAGCGAAACTGCTGCCAATGGCTAATGGAAAGGATCGAGTCGGGCGCCGGAGATGAAGTGGGGCGTTCCCGAGAGCGATCATAATAGAGTGCTTGCATACCAAAGGATTGGGGAGAGATTACATCATTTTCGAGATGATCTCCCACAAACAAAATCCTGCTGCGCTCTGCTTCAGGAACCTGAGCCTGTTGGCAAGCCAGTTGATAAATCTCCTGGCCCGGTTTGCGCCAACCACAGGCTGAACTATCTAGAACAAACTTAAAATAGGACTCCAAGCCAAACTGAGCTAGTAATTCTGCGGGCCAAGCTTCAATATAAAAATTAGAAACAATACCCATTTGTGCCCGCCCTTGCCAATATTCCAGCATTTCCTGCACCCCTGGCGGTAAGCGCAAAGACTGTTGATAGCATTGGCGAAAACAGTGGAGCATCTCCAAGGCTAACTGGGTAATGATCTCGGGCTCGGTGCTGGGCGATCGTGCCCTCAGCACCGCTCGATAGCGATCAACCATTAAGATCTCTCGATAATCTGTTTGCCATTGAGCGTTGCGCCACCGATGATAGTCTTGACGAAACTCAGTAGCAGAAGCATAAAACCCTGCTTGAGCTGGCAGTGCATAAACCGGTAGCAAGGCTAACTCTTCACCCGTCTGATCAAAATCATCAATCAGGGTATTGAAGCAATCAAAGAAAATCCAATCGAAAGACATCGCCATCCTGACCCTACCCTTGCCGAGCTAGTGTATCAGAAGAACTGAGGGGAATAAAGTCTTGCCACTCCAGGGAAAATAGTCTAATTAGAGCAGGGATTTACTCAGGGTAAGGGGCCAACAGTTGCACCACTTGTTCGGGTGCCATTTGGTTACCCACTAACCGGCGCACTGGTGCAGGCCAGATCTTAATTAGGGTCGGGGTTGCTGAGATATGATCCAGTTCGGCCCGATCAGGATGTTTGGCGACATCAATCACCTTTAAGGTGTAATGGCAGTCAAGCACCTCGTCTAACAATTGATGTAATGTTTCTAAAATAGCGGTTGTACTGCTGTTATGACCATTGACAAACAGTCGTAAAACATACCCTTGAGAAGCATTAGTCGGGATGAGAGACCCCGCAACCCTAGCACCAATACTAGGGCCGATCTCTGCACCTAAATCTGGATTGGTCGAGGATGTTGCTGAAGAGTCTAGCCGTAACCCTAGCGGTGCTTCAGGGGGGACAAGCCTGCTTTGATCCTCAACCATGCTCGGATCCAAATTGATCTGATCCAAGCGAATCACTAAATTGTGATTCTGCCACAGTTGCGGAAAGCGATGTTGATAACTGTAAATAACTGCCGGATCGCAGGCTTTGACAGGCGTAGAAATTGGCATCCAGTCTGTTGAGAGGGTGCCAAAGAGGGTATTGAGTAAGGGGCGATATCGCCAGACCCAAGGATAGGCTTCTGCTGAAATCTGCAGAGTTTGGGTCTGGGGATGGAGCCAGCGATCGACGGTAGCGGTATAACAGGGAACAAGAAATAAGGGCGTTTCTGGCAGGCAGAGCAAGGTTTGTAAGGCATTGCATAACTGCCGATGCCAATGACCTTGCTTACTAGGATCAAGGCAATAGACAAGGTCGCCCCCTGGTGTAAACAGGGCAAGAGCTTTATAGAGAAGGGGCAGAGAAGGAGAACTGGGGGTCACGGTACTCCGACCTAATAACCAATCTCTAAACTCTACTAGATGCGGCCTCGTAAAATCTGGGCCATTTCATTTGGTTTAGGTGACATTTCTAAGGCTGTTTCTTCGTCAATGCGCCCTTCTTCATAGAGTTCCTGGAGGCATTGGTTCATGGTGATCATGCCGTCGTAGGTACATTGAGGAATCATCGCCTCAATTTCCTCGACATCGCCGCGCAAAATGAAGTCTTTAATGGCGTCGGTATTGATCATGATCTCGTGAATGGCGGCTCGTTTGCCATCTGTAGTGCGCACCAAGGATTGGGCAATCACCGCCACCAAAGACTCCGCAACTTGGACCCGCATCGGTTCTTGCTCATCGGGATTATAGAGGTTGAGGATTCTCTCAATGGTTTTGACGGCACTGTTAGTATGCAGGGTACCAAAGACAAGGTGACCCGTTTGGGCTGCTTTGAGAGCGGTGTTGACGGTCTCCCGGTCTCGCATTTCCCCAATTAAAATCACATCAGGATCTTCCCGCAAAGAAGCTTTGAGGGCATTGCCAAAGGTATGGGTATGAATTCCCACTTCCCGTTGACGAATCATGCCCTTGCGGCTTTGATGCACAAATTCAATCGGGTCTTCAATGGAGATAATATGTTTGGGCATTTGAGCATTGATATAGTCCACCATGGCCGCCATTGTGGTGGACTTCCCTGAACCTGTTGGCCCAGTCACAAGGACGAGGCCCTTATGGTAGTGGCATAAATCTTGAAACACCAAGGGTAGGTTTAATTCTTCTAGGGTCAGAATCTTTAAGGGAATCAACCGCATGACCATGGCAGGCCCCTTGAGGCTGACAAAGATATTAATCCGTACCCGTGCCATACCGTCGTACTGGGTCGCCCCATCATATTCTTGGCTGGCATGAAAGCGCTGGATTTCTTCTGGGGAGAGCAGTTCAGTTAACCAAGCATTAAAGGTGGCTGTATCGGTGATCGAATGGTTAGAGAGCTCTAGACGTCCGCGATCTCGGAATCTGGGTACTTCGCCCACCCCTAGATGGATATCAGAAAAATTGTTTTCAAAGGCTTCTTTGACTAATTGTTCGATAGTCAGATCTGATAGAGATCTTGTTGGCGTTGCCTGCAAGATGGATTGAGTTTGATCTAGATAACTAGTACTGACACCTGTAGTTTGATTAAAGCCATCATAGGGTTGAGTTTCGGGAAAAGCCGTCGGATTATTATTTACCAACCGAGTCGGGTTAGCAATCATTTCTGTATCAGTTTCATCTTCATCTACACAGGTGTCTTGATAAGGAGACGGTAGTGGTCCGACAGGCAACCGAGGGGGAAGGGGAGGAAAAGCAGAAGGCTGAAAATTAGTCATAGTCTAGATTTGTCAAGATTAAATCAATTACGACGGGCTGAGCATCAACTGCATTACAGGGGAAGCAAATCAAAGCGCTGCTCTGATGCCATTGAGCCTAAAGGGAGAGCGAACCACCTGTAGTATTGACCATTAATATCAAAAACTAAACCTGACATTGATAATCTTTCGGGATCGATCAGCGATGAAGCTGAGTCAAAACACTGAAACCTTAAGGGCGATCATGGTTTTGAAGTTTGGTGGGCATAAACAGGCCATCCTCAATAGATCAGAACTAATCACCCTAGGCTAGGGCTAAGACCATGGCCCTAGAATAACAAACTGCTAGTTGACGAGAACTCCATAAACAGGGAGGATCTTCACAAATCTCTATACTCAAGGCGTTGCTTATGTCTCAGGATGTCATTCATACTGATCAGGCTCCTGCCCCTGTGGGGCCTTACAATCAGGCGATTCGGGCTGATGGCAGCTTTATTTTTGTCTCGGGACAAATTGCCCTAGATCCAACCTCGGGTGCGCCAGTGGGAGGCAAGGATGTGGGTCAACAAACCGAACAAGTGATGAAAAATCTAGGGGCCGTTTAGCAGCAGCGGGGGTTGGCTGGTCACAGGTGGTCAAAACAACAGTTTTTTTGGCAGATATGAATGATTTTGGCATTGTTAATGCCATCTACGGACGATACTTTGAGGCTGAGACAGCCCCAGCCAGAGCTTGTGTCGAGGTATCTCGACTCCCCAAGGATATGTTGGTTGAGATTGACTGCATTGCCCTAGTGCTGCGTCAAGACAATGAATGATGATTGCCAATCTGGCTGAAATCGACAACATTAGAGCGCCAATTCAAATCTGAAGTGCAATAGGTGCTGATGGCTGGGAAAAGAGTACTTCGAAAGGCATTCGATACTCAAGAGATTTTCTGGGTCTATAGATTTATTAAATCGACTACTTTCTGGAGTGCCTCCGGTTTCACCAATTTGAAGTTTGGCTCAGTAATACCAAATCCTTAAGTCATAGCCACAAATACTATGGAATGATGGATTGGTTCTGTATCAAGCAATGACTGGCGTTTATAAATTAGAGACGCAGACCTCAAGGATTTGCTGAGAACCCAGAAAACAGCTTTTGCAAAGAACGGGTACAAACTGTTGTATCTGCTACGAAAGTGGACAAGCAAAAACATCGATCGGCCTACTGCTTAACTTGGGCTGGCTAGCTCCAGTCTTGATTGGATCGCTTTTGGCTTCCCACACCCTTTTGGGGTATCCGATCATCGAACGCCTTGATATGGTCGGAGACGAAGCTGTCACAATTACCGTCGGCGCTACTATCTTTACCGATATTGGTTCGCTTTTAGTCTTGGCGATTTGTCTGGAGATCAAGCTCTGGCTCAAAACTGGCTAGCACTTGAGGGATCGGGGTGAGATTTGCAGAGCATCGGCTACCCTCAATCTTGCCTCAGTGGTTGTTGATGGTTAACTTTTATGACCGTATGAACATTCCCCCTAGGCAGAAAATCCCCCTTGAGAGTTGCGACTAAGGGGTCACAAGCGGCGACGAAATCATCCAATATTTGGTTGATCGATTCTTCATGGGAGATGTACCGATCTCGATAGCTATTGATATATAGCTTCAATGCTTTTAATTCCACAACTCGCTGATCAGGACTGTAGGTCAAATAGAGAGTTGCAAAGTCAGGATAACCAGAAAAAGGGCATTTACAAGTAAATTCCGGCAGGGTAATTTGAATGTCATATCGACGACCCAGTCGAGGATTAGGGAAGGTGATCAACTGGCCCTCCTCAATCAACCGTTCACCATATTTTTGGTCTGGTAGCCAAGAGTCTGGCTGAGGCTCAATCGGTTGAGCTGAAGAGGCTTGGGAGAAAGATTGACTCATAAGATGGCAGAGTAGATCATCAAGTGTGGGTATCCCCACGGGTGGTGAAGCTTACGGCGGCTAGAAACGATTAAACTTGTTATAGCGTAGACCGTGGCAGTATTGCTTGAGTTATGTCCATGAACCCGATCAAATTGGTGCTCTCTCGCCTTGGTAAGCCTTGGCAATCAGGGACAGAGCAAAAGGATAGTCTTCCCTGGTGTCGACGGCTTCACAGGGCAGTCTATTGCGTTTTACTATGCTTATTTAGCCTCAGTCAGCCCCAAGCAGCCTTGGCCCAAATCAATAGCCAAGCCACTCCTCCCCTCTCAGTGCAGCCAGTTCCTGCTCAGTCCACGGAGGACATTATTCCGGTGGCGACTGGTAAACTGCAGGCGCTTGTTCCCCATAACTTCATCTCTGAGGCAGTTCAAAAGGTGGGCTCGACGGTGGTTCGCATTGATACAGAGCGCACTATCGTGCGGCCCACTGCTGACCCTTTTTTTGATGATCCCTTTTTGCGAGATTTCTTTGGCCCAGAGCATGCCCCCCATGGGTCCCGAGAAGATCGCTTACGAGGCCAAGGCTCAGGATTTATTATTGATCGTTCTGGCATCATTCTCACTAATGCCCATGTGGTTAGCGAGGCTGATACGGTCTCCGTTACCCTCAAGGATGGCCGGCGTTTTCAGGGAGATGTGCGGGGTGTCGACGAAGTATCTGATTTAGCCGTAGTAAAGCTCAAGGGTGTCACCGAAGACTTACCTGTAGCGCCCCTAGGCAACTCCGATCAAACCCAAGTGGGTGATTGGGCGATTGCGGTAGGTAACCCTGTGGGCTTAGATAACACAGTTACCCTCGGCATTATTAGCACCTTGCACCGCACCAGCGCTGAAGTAGGTATTCCAGGTAAGCGACTTGAGTTCATCCAAACGGATGCCGCCATTAACCCTGGCAATTCGGGTGGGCCTCTATTAAGTGAGGCAGGCGAAGTCATTGGCATTAATACCGCGATTCGGGCCGATGCCATGGGGATCGGGTTTGCAATTCCGATCAATAAGGCTAAAAGTCTTAAGGATCGCTTAATTCGGGGTGAAACGATTGCTTATCCCTATGTTGGGGTGCAAATGACCAACCTGACCCCCCAACAGGCCCGTGAGAGTAACAATGACCCTAATTCTCCTAAACTGTTACCAGAGGTTGAAGGAGCCTTAGTGATGAAAGTGTTTCCCAATACTCCGGCGGCGGCGGCAGGTACTCCAACTCGGGCGGCTGCTGCTTCTGCGCGACCACGTTCCAGAAGCCGGGCACCCATTGCCAGCCGCCATCCACCTTCTGCCAGTGACCCGGGACCCACTGCCGATTGGGCGCGGAACACGCCAGAAGCCGCTGACCCAGAGATAATCGCCGCGTTCCTCGTCGAAGGCCCAGTAGCCGGGCAGCCATTGCACGCCTTCGGAA
>JAAUUW010000187.1 GCA_012030735.1 Acaryochloridaceae cyanobacterium SU_2_1 | reverse complement strand
CAGTCGTTTCAGGAATCGGCCGACGACTACGATTTCTGGCCCCTCAAGTTTGTTGGCCGTAGCGCTAATCGCGGCGATCGACTCGGGAACATCTCGCACGATTGCCACCATCGGCCGATCGGCTCCGTCGTTGGGCCGCAGCCAAATCTGCCAGATTGACTAAACCATGGCTATCTACGGTCAGATAGGTTACCTCAAACCCTAGTTTTTCTAGATATCGACAGGGTTCTAAAACCGCAGGATGTTCTGTCTGCACCGTAATCAGGTGACGACCTTTGGCCAGATAAGCCTCGGCAACCCCCTTAATTGCTAAATTATTTGCCTCCGATGCACCGCTCGTAAATAGAATCTCTTGAGGTTGGGCATTAATAGCCGCCGCGATCCTGGCTCTGGCCTGTTTCACTGCCGCCGCGGCCTGCCAGCCATAGAGATGGCTTTGACTGGATGGATTCCCTGGTTGGTCTGTGAAGTAGGGCAACATCGCCGCTACCACGCGTGGATCAACCGGCGTCGTCGCTTGACAGTCTAGGTAAAGAGGTGCTGTTGGCAAGGTCACAATTGGCGTGCTGCAAAGGTATTACAAGCTTCCAGATTGCCCTCTTGTAATCCTAGCTTGAACCAACGAACCCGTTGCTCAGAAGTGCCATGGGTGAAAGATTCTGGGCTGATTCGACCTTGAGATTGCTGTTGAAGCCGATCATCGCCAATACTGCTAGCTGCTTGTAAGGCTTCTTCCACATCTCCCTCCTCTAAGACCTGGCGGGCCTTATCTGCATGATGGGCCCAAATTCCAGCAAAGCAATCCGCTTGTAATTCTTGTCGAACGGAGAGTTGATTGGCTTCAACTTTGTTAGCTCGGCCTTTAAGGGCCGTCACTTTGCTCGAAATCCCCAACAAAGTCTGGACATGATGACCGACTTCATGGGCAATCACATAGGCTTGGGCAAAGTCTCCTGGTGCTTGATACCGTTGCTTTAGATCATCATAAAAGCTCAAATCAATATAGACTTTTTGATCCCCTGGACAATAAAAAGGCCCCATCGCCGCTTGACCTAGCCCACAGGCTGAGTCGATCTGGCCTGTAAATAGCACCAGCTTAGGCTCTTTATAGGTAAGACCTTCACGCTTAAACAAATCTTGCCAAGTGTCCTCGGTATCGGCCAGGACAAGGGATACAAACTCAGCCAGTTGGTTTTCTGCCGTTGGACGATTAGCAGGGCCAGAGGTTACTGGTGGCCTTTCAAGCTGTTGGACTTGATCCAAGATAAAGCTAGGGTTGACTCCAAACAAGGAAGCCACCAACGCCAATACTAATAGCCCTAAACCACCTCCAGCCAGACCGCCTGGTGACACTGAACTCCCTCGACGATCTTCCACATTGCTACTTTTACGGCCTATTCCCCAGCGCATCGCAACCCTCCTTACCGTTCAACTCCCCCTTGGCCTTGTCTTATGAGAAATATAGCTGATACCTTAACGTATTGCGCCTCGATTCCCAATGAGCGCGGGTCAACAGTCGCCAATTGTTGGGCCTCTAACAAGATTAGAAAGATTAAGGGTAAAGGGGTTTGGGGTTATTTCTTTAAGGGTTGTTCAGCCATCAATTTTCTCTAACCCTGGACTCAATTTCCTTTCTTACTTAACCATCTAAAAGGAACAACTGAAGCAGAGCAACAGAGCTTCAGGAGGGAATATGAACCGTGAGACTATCTCCATCCAGCGTCAGCTTCTAGAGGGAACTCCGGAGTGAACTAGGCAAAAGCTGACTACGTAATCAGAAAAGCTTGGCTTAAAACTTCACCCCCCTTAACTTTGATCACCTGAACTCCGGCATCCTCGGGTCTAGAGGCAGAGAGCTGCTTGGCTTGGAAGGCCGCGACTCGATCTTGAGTGCTGAGTACCCAAATTAGTTGATCGGCCAAGGCGGGTAGCATTGTGATCAGTTGATCCGCTGGGACCGAGAATCGCATTCCTTGGATACCCAGATCACCAAGGCGACCGAGGCGAAGTAGGTTGATGGGAATTTGCTTGCTGTAGCCTTGACGGGA
Organism: Acaryochloridaceae cyanobacterium SU_2_1; assembly: GCA_012030735.1. Classification (GTDB taxonomy): domain Bacteria; phylum Cyanobacteriota; class Cyanobacteriia; order Thermosynechococcales; family Thermosynechococcaceae; genus Acaryochloris. The sequence continues at coordinate 2,086 of JAAUUW010000187.1, read as the reverse complement.
TAACAGCAAGATATTCCCATGGCCGGGGACCGCGACTAGGCCCACAAGCTTTTCTTGCTTACGCAGGCGTAAGACTTGATTCCCCTGAGCCGCCCGACCCATTTCTGGAACCTCTATGAGGGGAATATGCAATAACCGCCCTAGGGAGGTTGCTACAGCAATATGGGTGTCTGTTTTAGCTTTTACCACCCAACGCAGTTGATCGCCTGCTTTAATTTTGGTGGCTGTTAGCCCCCGACTGGTGATTTCCGTAAAATCCTGCGTCGGTAAACATTTAATTTTGCCTTTCTCAGTTAATAAAATGAAGTGGCTGCTTGCTTGAAGGTCTTGACTTGAAAATTGGGCAACGATTTGATCCCCTTGACTAGCTTCTGGCAATAGGGTGACGAGGGGAACCCCCTTGGCCTTACGGGAGGTGAGGGGAATTGCGGCTAAGTCGATGGAAAGGGCTTTACCACTATTGGTAAATAATAATAATTCTGAGGATAAATCGGCGTTGTGTTGATAAATGGGTAAGTCATGGGATAGGGGCTGCAAAGCGGATTTGAGGGCCGACAGATCGGGATTGCGGGAGGCTGAGGGGCGCAGGCAGCGAATATAGCCTTTATGGTTGATTTCTAGGTCCACAGGGCCATCAGTGATGACTATGGGTGATGGATGTACTGGGTCGTGGTCGCTTTGGATCAGGGTTCGACGGGGATCGGCATGGTGTTTTTTTAAGGCTCTCAACTCTTTTTTTAGGGCTTTGAGTCGTTCAGAGCGGGTGGCCAATAGCTGTTGCAAGTCATGAATCTGCTGGGATAAGTCTGTAAATTCTTGCCGGAGGTTTTGTTGCTCTAGCCCCGTCAGCCGCCGTAGGGGCATGGCTAAGATTGCATCTGCTTGGCGATCGCTTAATCCCAATTGTTCTTGAAGCTGGCCCTTGGCGGTAGTTCCATCGGGTGCTTTCCGTAGTAGGTCAATCAGATTATCTAGTTGATCCAGGGCCCTTAACAGACCCCCTACTAAATGCTGGCGATCTTGGGCCTGTTCTAGCTGATTGTGATAGCGACGGATGAGGGTTTGTTCGCGAAAGTCTAGAAACTCTTGTAAAAGGCTTTTAAGGGGTAATTCTTGGGGTTGATTTTGCACTAAGGCCAGCATGATCACCCCGAAGGTGGATTGCAGGGGGGTCAGACGATAGAGTTGCTCTAAGAGGATCTCGGGTTGGGCTTCTCGTTTGAGTTCGATGACGATGCGCATGCCGTCGCGATCGCTTTCATCTCTCAGGTCTGCAATGCCTTCTATTTTGCCTTGGTTGATGAGCGCTGCAATTTTTTCAATACAGCCAGCTTTATTCACCTGAAACGGTAATTCTGTGACGATAATGGCCGACCGCCGATGTCTTCCTCGGCCTGGCTGAGTTTCTTCAATGGAGACCACTGCCCTCACCGAAATACTGCCTCGCCCTGTGGTGTAGGCATCGATAATCCCCTCCTTGCCTACGATTTCTCCGCCGGTGGGAAAATCTGGCCCGGGGATCAAGCCCATTAGCTCTTCTAAAGAAAGCTCCGGTCTGTCAATGAGAGCAATTAAGGCATCCACAACCTCCCCTAAATTGTGGGGTGGAATATTGGTAGCCATTCCCACGGCAATCCCCGAGCAACCATTGAGCAGGAGAATCGGTAGCTGGGCCGGTAAGACCGTGGGTTCTGATTGAGAGTTATCAAAATTGGGGACAAAATCTATTGTGGAATCACCAATCTCGGCGAGTAGGCTCTGGTTGCCCAGCATGGACAGGCGAGTTTCGGTATACCGCATGGCGGCGGGAGGATCGTTATCCACAGAACCAAAGTTGCCATGGCCGGCTAAGAGGGGGTAACGACTGGAAAAGGTCTGTACTAGACGAACTAAGGCATCGTAGACGGACTGATCGCCATGGGATGGTATTTACCCAACACATCTCCTACAACTCGGGCAGATTTGCGATAGGGACGATCGGGGGTGAGGCCCAGTTCATGCATGGCGTAAAGAATCCGCCGATGGACAGGTTTAAGACCATCGCGAACATCCGGCAGGGCCCGCCCCAACAATCACGCTCATGGCA
>JAAUUW010000186.1 GCA_012030735.1 Acaryochloridaceae cyanobacterium SU_2_1 | reverse complement strand
AATGAATCGAAAAGCAAAGTAGAGGGGCGTTAAGGCTGTTGGCGATCGAACCGGCCATTGGGGCTTCAGCAGATAAAAGACTAGCTGCTAAACCAATCCCTAAGCAGCCTGCGCCAATCGAAGACCCCATTACCAACCAATTAACCGCTTCTGAATGGGGGTGGCCCAATATGAAACCTTGAAACCAATGATCCATAAAAGGAGAGCCTGGGATGCCAATCAAGGTCGCCCCTATCGCCAAACACCAGAGGGGAACAGTCATCAGAGCCGGCGACTCATGGGCATGAATCTCAGGGTTGCGCGGCTGACCAAAGAAGGTGAGAAACACTAACCGAAACATATAAAAGGCAGTCATGAAGGCGGTGAGCAACAAGACGCCATACACAAGATAATGACCTTCCTCATAGGCTTCAAGCAAAATTTCGTCCTTGGACCAGAAACCAGAAAGAGGGGGAACCCCTGCGATCGCCAAAGAAGCAATCACAAAGGTGGCACCCGTCTGCTTCATCTTGCTAAATAGCCCACCCAATTGGCGGATATCTTGTTCATGGGCCCCATGAATCACACTCCCAGCACCCAAGAATAACAAGGCCTTAAAAAAGCATGGGTCATCAAGTGAAAGGTGCCAGCGGTCATCCCGCCTAAACCCATCGCCGCCACCATATAACCCAACTGAGAAATGGTAGAAAAGGCCAATACTTTCTTGATATCTGTAGCCGTCAGGGCAATATAGGCTGCCATAAAAGCCGTCAAAGTACCAATCCCCATCACCCAAGGCAATACCATCGGAAAACTGGTAAATAGTACAAAGGAACGGGCCACCAAATAGACCCCTGCCGCCACCATCGTCGCAGCATGAATCAACGCACTCACGGGCGTTGGCCCCTCCATCGCATCGGGCAACCAAACATGGAGAGGAAACTGAGCCGATTTACCTACCGTCCCGCAAAAAATCAGCGGCGCCGCCAACCAGAGCAAAGGGCCTCCCTGGGCCACAGCCTCGGGCAATTCCGTAAAGCTCAGGGTTCCACCGATCACAAACAGGGTCAAGATCCCCAAGAAAAAACCTACGTCCCCGACACGAGTCGTCAAAAAAGCTTTACGAGAAGCATTAGCCGCTGAATCCTTGTGAAAATAAAAGCCAATCAGTAGGTAAGAACAAAGCCCCATGACCTCCCAGGCCATGAAATAAAGCACATAGTTATTAGAGATAACTAAGGTCAGCATCGCTGACATAAACAGCGATACATAGGCAAAAAAGCGGTGATAATACTGCTCACCATGCATATAGCCAATAGAATAGATTTGAATCAGGGTGCCGATAATCGTGACCACAAACAGCAAAGTTGCTGATAGAGGATCTAGCAGATAGCCAAAATTCAAATCGTAGCGACCTAGGGTCATCCATAGCCATTCATGGGAGAACTGGCCACCTTGGGCAACAGCCCAAGCAGCGGGCAGAGCGATCGTGGCCGAGGCCATACTTGTGAGGACTGAAATCCACCCAGAGAGACTCCCTAATCGATGGCCAACAAAGAGATTGATGGCAAAGGCAGCCAAAGGAAATAGAGGAATTAGGTATGCAAAATCAGTCATAGTTTCGTAGTGAGTGCAAAATCATCGAATAATTTATCTCCAGGAGCCACCTTGACAATCTGAATCTTGGCGGCGAATCACAAAAGAAAGCCAGACAAACTACTCTTACGAATGATTAGAGAGAGGCGAGAGCTGTTCATAGGAAAAGGGCTTAAGGTTTTACACTGTCACAGATCTCGGCTAAAACAACCCTGGCTGACTAAGACAGTCATGCTGTCAAAATGGATGGCGTCAATCTCACACCGATACCATCAAAATTGATGCGGTTGCGAGCCATCTTAGGATCTCTAAAGAACCCAAGAGCCCTAGGGAATAGCCAGCCAATATTCTAACAGCATCATTTTTAGCAGATAGGAACCAAAGGGGCTGGACCCAAACCGAGAAAATCAACCCGATCAAACTTAGTCGATGTCACCCTTGATCCCACCATTCAACCTATATTGCTTAAGAGTCTTATCCTGCAAGGGTTATATTCTTTTTACCCACGAGTTTGGTCCACAAAATATCCTCACAGAAATATCGATCCTGAAGAAAATCTTGTGTTTTTAAATCAAGCATTTAAAACTTAAGTTTCCTTAAGCAAAGAAACTGCTGCGCAACGTTAAAAAATGTATATAAAATAACGATTTCCGGTAAAGCTGGCAACAAAAACCTGAAAGCCTAGATCTCAGAAACGTAAACGCCAAAGACATGGACCCCGATGAGGCTAGAGCCCTTAATTGCTTTGCTCTAGTGGTGCAGCCAAAAATCCCCACTATTCAACTGAGAGACAACTGCTAAACTAAGGGATATCCTTTGCCAACAAGGGATCTCCACCCTCAAGTATAGATATTTGTAACGGTTGCAGTCATTATGCCAAGTGACAATTTTATTGACAAAGCTTTTTCTGCCATGTCTGACGTGGTTCTCAAAATCATCCCTACAGATCAAAAGTCCAAGGATGCTTTCAATTATTACCGAGCTGGCATGTCTGCACAGGTTGATGGCAACTATGCTAAGGCCTTGGGCAACTATACCGAAGCCCTAGAACTAGAAGAAGAACCCTTCGATCGCAGCTATATTCTCTACAATATGGGCCTGATCTTCGCGAATAACGGTGATCATGACAAGGCTCTAGGATACTATCATCAGGCGATAGAGCTGAACCCACTACTGATTCAGGCCCTTAACAACACTGCCGTCATTTTGCATTTCAAAGGCGAACAAGCAGAGGAAGCCGGTGAACCGGATGAAGCAGAACGGTTTTTCGATCTTGCTGCTGATTTCTGGAAGCGTGCCATTAAGCTAGCCCCCAATAACTATGGAGAAGTTCAGAACTGGCTAAAAACAACAGGCCGATCTGGATAAGTATTGATGAGCCTAAATGAAGGCAAAGGGCTCAGGACAAAGCGGCGCTTTAACCCCAGAGCCAACCTTTGTCTCTCCACTTAGATATGGTTTGATGAAGAGGTTTCTAACTATTTATGACAAGTCGCCATGATTGACCGTGAAGACGTAATGAAGGTTGCTCATCTGGCCCGTCTTCAATTGACTGAGGCAGAAACGACCCAACTTACAACCCAGTTGGGTAATATCCTCGACTATTTTGAGCAATTGAGTGAGCTAGATGTTGCAGCGGTAGAGCCGACTACACGCGCCATTGATGTGAGCAACGTTACCCGCACAGACAGCCTCGAACCCTGCCATGAATTAGAGGAGATTTTTGCCTGTGCGCCTGAGCAAGAGGGTGATTTCTTTAAAGTCCCGAAAATCATGGCCGAGGGTTAGAACACTCTCCTCCTTGCCCTTGGGTTCAGACTTTTTTTGCTATTCTGGTGCAATCATTTGAATTCCTGGTCTTGAAGTCTGTAACATAATTAATATTGATGGACTGCTCTCCATCCTCAGATCTTTATCCCCTTAGCCTTTTTTCTACTGCTGCGATTGGTTACAGAGGCAGTCGTTTTTTTTGGAGGAGTCCCTCGTTCTATGACCATCATTGAAACCCGCACAGAACCCATGGTGATCAACATGGGTCCACAGCATCCCTCTATGCATGGGGTGCTGAGGCTTATGGTGACCTTGGACGGGGAAAATGTGATTGATTGTGAACCCGTGATTGGCTATCTGCATCGGGGCATGGAGAAGATCGCTGAAAGCCGCACCAATATTATGTTTATCCCCTATGTAAGTCGCTGGGACTATGCAGCAGGGATGTTCAATGAAGCGATTACGGTGAATGCGCCTGAGAAACTAGCCAATATTAAGGTTCCTAAGCGGGCTAGTTATATTCGGGTAGTAATGCTGGAATTGAACCGAATTGCCAATCACTTGCTGTGGTTAGGCCCTTTTTTGGCAGATGTGGGTGCCCAAACTCCGTTTTTCTATATTTTTCGAGAACGGGAAATGATTTATGACTTATTTGAAGCTGTGAGTGGGATGCGCTTCATTAATAATAATTATTTCCGGATGGGGGGGGTTGCTGCTGATCTGACCTATGGCTGGGTGTCGAAATGCCTCGACTTTTGTCATTATTTTTTGCCCAAGGTAGATGAGTATGAACGCTTAATTACCAATAACCCTATTTTCGTGCGACGCTTAGACGGTGTGGGTACTATCAGTCGAGAAGATGCGATTAACTGGGGCCTC
>JAAUUW010000044.1 GCA_012030735.1 Acaryochloridaceae cyanobacterium SU_2_1 | reverse complement strand
GCAGGCGACCTGGCGAGGGAGTTTCAGCGCTTTTTGGCAGCCTGATTTTAGGCTATTGTGCAGACTTGCTCGATGGCCCTGAGGGGATGATCTGGCCCTGCGCCCCAATCAGCTATTGGCCATTTCACTGACTATGGCCTCTGGTGCAGAGGGCTATCCCGCCCTTCTGGGCGCTGAACAGCAACGAGCGGTGGTGGAAGCCTGTGGGCGCAAATTGCTGACCTCCCATGGGTTGCGATCGCTCAGTCCCAATCATCCCCAATATCAAGGGCATTATGGGGGCAATCAAAGTCAGCGCGACCAGGCTTACCATCAAGGCACTGTCTGGGGATGGCTATTAGGGCCTTATATCCAAGCGCATTGGCGGGTCTATAAAAATGCTCCCCAGGCCCTAGCCCTGCTCACTCCCCTCGCCCATCATCTCCAGAGCCACGGGTTAGGGAGCATCAGCGAAATTTTTGATGGTGACCCACCCTTTCATCCCCGAGGCTGCTTTGCTCAAGCCTGGTCTGTGGCTGAGGTGCTCCGAGTCTGGCATGAGATTGCTCAATAATTGAGACCGATGGACTAGACCTGCATTAAAGCTTGCGGCTCTAGCCAAAAGATTTTGCCAAACCCGCCAATGTACCGAATCCGCACTGGAGTAATCTCGTAGAGTTGGAAGCCATGGGTATTTTGATAGCCCTCCGACTCCGGAAAACGCTGAAAATACCGTTGATAACTCTCCTTGTCCCTTTCTGCATCATGAGGCAGAGCGGTAGCATGACCCAAAATGCTCACTCGACCATGTTTTTGCGGATCTGCCTTAGGGGACTGTAGATGCTCCAGAACCGTTAAGGACACCCGATTGTCCCTTAGGATATTTTTAGTATGTTGAGCAATATTGCTAATAAAAATGAGGGGATGATAGGTCTCCGTCAGGCTATAGGGCGTCACTGAACCGAAGGGAAAACCCTCTACATCGACAGAATAGGTAGATAAAACACCAAAGCTTTGGTTGTCTAAGAGTTGGCTAACGGCTTGTGCTTCTGAATTCATCTCAATCTCTACCCCACTGATCCATAATCTAGTCATCATCTTATGGCATAAGACTAACTAAAAGACTAGGGCTCAGCGTCCACTAATCTGATCGCCAAGGCACAGGCTGGTGCTGGCCCCGGTTCTCAGAGTAATTTGAGCGGATCAACATCAATACTGAGCCGCACCTTGGCTGGACAGCGTTTGAGTAGCTCTGGTACTGGAAGTGGCCAAGGTGGCATTGCTCCAGCTGGAACAGCAGGGAGCTTCAGGAGCAGATGCCAAGAGTAGCGGCGGGCAACCTTGACCACGCTCGCTGGTGTCGGGCCTAGCAGTTCCCAGGGGAGCTGATGGATTTGCCGATAGTCTTCTAAATAGGTGGCGAGCGATAGGGCAGTCTCTTCTACGGCTGGAGCGTTTAGTCCACTGAACCGAAGCACAATTAACTGCTTAAAGGGGGGGATAGCCCGAGCCTTGTCGATGGCTGAGTTCTGCCTCTACGAAGGGCTGAAACGCATATTGTTGAACAGCTTGAATCACTGGATGCTCAGGGCTATAGGTTTGCAGTAAGACGCGACCGGGTTGCTCACCGCGACCCGCGCGACCGGCTACCTGCAATAGGGTCTGAAAGGTTCGCTCCGAGGCCCGAAAATCGGGAATATTCAGCAGACTGTCCGCAGCCAAAACGGCAACCAACTGCACTTGGGGTAAATCGATACCCTTGGTTAGCATTTGGGTACCCACCATCAGATCTGCGTCGCCTTGGGCAAATTGATCGAGGAGTTGACGATGGGAACCCTTCCGCCGCGTTGTATCGCTATCAAAACGGATCACCCGTAGGTGAGGGAATTTTTTCTGTAGCTCCTCCATTACCCGCTGGGTGCCACTGCCAAAGAACCGAAAATAGGATGACTGGCAAACAGGGCAGTGTTGAGGTTGGACTTGGGTATGATTGCAGTAATGGCAGCGCAATAGGGACTGTTGTAGATCGGGGCTGTGGTGATAGGTTAAGGAAACACTGCAATGAGGGCATTCGGCCACATAGCCACAACTGCGACAGGACACAAAGGTGCTATGGCCCCGACGATGAATAAACAGTAAGCCCTGCTGCTGTCGGTCCTGCAATTGGTTGAGATGCATCTGCAGAGGATGACTAAAGATAGACCGATTGCCCTCCGCAACTCTTGGCGCATATCGATGACGTCGATGGGGGGCATGGGTCGGGCCTTGACCCGCTGAGGCAGCTCTAGATAATGGCAAAGAGGCGCTGGCGGGGGAGAGGGCTGACGGGCTTGCAGCCAGGTTTCGAGGCAGGGGGTTGCTGACCCCAAAAGTAAGGGGCAAGGCTGCTGTTGGGCTCGCCATCGAGCCACCATACGGGCATGGTAACAAGGGGCGGGTTGGTCTTGCTTATAGCCGCTGTCATGTTCTTCGTCTAGGACTATCAGGCCGAGGTTGGCTAAGGGGGCAAAGACAGCGGAGCGGGTACCAATCACCACTTGGGGTGAACCCTTGAGTAAGGAGCGCCAAGTGTCGTAGCGTTCGCCATCGGAGAGGGCGCTGTGATAAACGCGGATGAGATCGCCAAATCGCGCTCGAAACCGATCTGTCAATTGGGGGGTGAGGCCAATCTCAGGTACCAATACGAGGACAGATTGGCCTCGTTCCAGAATGGGGGTAATGGCTTGCAGATAGACCTCTGTTTTGCCCGAACCCGTTACCCCATGGAGTAACACCTCTGCGTAGCCCTGCAATGGATGCAAGACTTCTAAGGCCCGGACTTGATCTGCCGTCAAGGTTTGTGGCTGGTCTGGTTGGATGGGGCTGGTTTCTAAGCGCAGACGTTCGCGGGTGGTGATTGCCAAATAGCCTTGTTGGTCGAGTTTTTTGAGGGTGGCACCACTGGTATGGGCGAGTCGGAGGAGATCTTGTAGCCACATTTCGCCGCCCTGTTGCTTCAACAGGGTCAAGATCTCTCCCTGGCGCTGAGTGAGATCTGGTGCTGTGGGGCAGAGGAGGGTGACGACCTGTTGCTGTTTAATTTGGGTGGCGGCCTTAATATGCAGAAAACTCTCCACCCAATGATGTTGTTGTAGTTCTCGTAACCCCTGGGGGGCCTGCTTGACCTGGCGACATAGATATTGCCAGCTATAGTCTTGACTCGGGCTCTGCTGGAGCAAGGCTAGGAGTGCTTGGGCGGCTGAACCTAGCTCAGGGGGCATCTGGGCCGGCAACTCAGCGCTGAGTAGACGAATGCGTCGCTGCGATCGCTGCAATAATCCTGGGGGTAAAGCCACCCGCACCACTGCCATCAAGGGGCTGTGGTAATAATGGGCCACCTGCTCTAAAACCTGCCAATACCCTGGTGGAAAAAGCGTAGTACAGACTAGATCCGCCACCTCAAGAATCGAGCTGGTGGCTAAATGGACGGGGGGTTGAGCTAAGAGCCGGATTGCGATCGCACCCCTCTGTTGTCCAGCGAAGGGCACAGTGAGGATATCGCCAGGTTGAACCATCATCCCAGGTGGAATCCCATAGGTAAACAGTTTTTCTGTTCCCGGACAATTGACCAACACCTCCACAAACCCTGGAACTGCTGCAGATTGAGCAGTGGATCTAGAGTCACGATCCCTTGTAGAGGAAGCTGAGGGAATGGGGGGCGGAGACATTCTTATCCACCCTGGAGAACGAAATTAATAGGCCAGGGTCCAATAAAATGTAGCACCTTGATCGACCGCTGCCTCAAACCAAATTTGGCCCCCATGGCAGAGAATAATGCGTTGCACTGTAGATAACCCAATTCCGTTACCGGCAAAAGATTCAGTACTAGAGAGGCGTTGAAAGGGCAAGAAAATCCGATCAGCTTGGGTCATGTCAAAGCCACATCCATTATCCCGCACAAAGAAAATAGGTTGATCGGGGGCAATCGTTTCTTTAGCATTAGCGGGGTAAGCATCAATCTCAGCTAGACAGGTCACCCCAAACTCAATTTGGGCATGATTTAACTGGCTAGAATATTTCCAGGCATTGCCTAATAAATTTTCCAGAGCCACCCAGAGTAAATGAGTATCGCCTTGAACCTGAACATGGGGGGCAATCACAAACTTAACCTTGCGGTGGGGTTCTTGTTGTAAGAATTGACGCGCAATCGTTTGGACCGTCGCACTCAAATTAACAGGGTGAGCCTGAACAGCATTGTGACTAATGTTTGACAGTTGCAATAGACCCTCTAGCAAGGTAGCCATATGCCGGGTATAGTCCTGGATCGTATGCAAGTATTTCTGCAATCGAGGATCTTGATCGCCCATATAGGCTGACAGCAATGCACAACCAGTTTTAATACCTGTTAACGGATTCCTCAGATCATGGGAGACCGTATAGTTAAAGGCTTCGAGATCGGTGTTGGCTGCTTCTAATTCTAAAGTTCGCTTGCGAAGTTCTTTGTTGAGTCCCTCAAGTTCCGCCGTTTTTTGCTGGAGGGCTAGTTTGTTCTCCTGCCGCTCAAGGGCGTAGCGAATCGCATGACCAAGAGAACCAGGGGTAACTTGCCCCTTAACCAAATAGTCCTGAGCACCAGTTTGCACAGCTTGGATGGCAGCAGTTTCATCATCCAGTCCAGTGAACACTACAATTGGTAGGGTTGGAGCTTGGGCCATCACCTGTTCTAGGGTTGCCAGACCTTGACTATCGGGTAAGGATAGATCGAGAAGCACAACGCTGTAGTTATCCCTTTGGAGGCTTGTCAGGGCTTCGGCTAGCTGGTCCACATGGGTGAGCTGATAGTCAATGCCCTCAGTGGATTTGATGCCTAACATACCTCGGATTAAAAAAGCATCCCCTGGGTTATCCTCAATCAGCAAAACCTGGATCACCTGTTTCTGTGAGCAGGTTTCTGGGGTGGTTTGAGAGTTGATATTCATAAGTTGAGATGACTTCGAGATTGCACTCAGGTTGTTTAAAACTGCCCCATTGAATTGCCATTGAAGCGCAAGTAATGCCTTAGGGCGGGCCTTGCCAGTTAGTCCAAAAATCTTGAATTTGTTGGGACTTAAGGGCCAATTCGGGAAGACTTAAGGGTTTTGTCAGATAAAAATCGGCCTGCAGTTGATAGCTATCTTCGATGTCTTGAGGTGCGCTAGAGGTGGAGAGGACAATGACAGGGATATGCAACAGATCTGGATCGGATTTGATATCCGCTAGAATTTGGCGGCCATCCTTCAGGGGAAGATTTAAGTCGAGTAAAATCAAATGGGGATTGGGTGCTTGATCATATTGCCCCTGATGACGGAGAAATTCGGTAGCTGCTTGACCATCCTCTACATGGTGCAGTCTGTAGTGAAGGGTACTGGTTTCCAGAATACGATTGATCAAAAATACATCGCCTGGATTGTCTTCCACAAGGAGAATGTCAAGGGCAATGGCGTCCATTTTTAGCCTGCCAAGCTATAGGTTTGCTCAGGTCAATCGCCCCAAAATCCTCTGATCTCCTGTCAATTTTATTGACTAAATTTCCCGAGCTGCCTAACCTCGAACAGCAATGGAAATACCCCTGAAAAAAGCTAACGACTCGAAAAAAATCCGTTAACCTTGATAATCTTCAGCGATATAATGGGGGCTTGCCTTAACTTGATGATAATGTCAAGGATACCCAACTTAAACAGGGGAAGCAACTCAACAGCATCTTTATGAAAAAAGCATTTGTGCTCGATACCAATGTGCTGTTGCACGATCCCAATGCGATCTTTCGCTTTGAAGACAATGATGTAGTATTGCCAATTACGATTATCGAAGAGTTAGATCGATTTAAAAAGCAACCACAAGAAACGGGTCGGAATGCGCGGCAAGTGTCGCGGACCTTGGATGAGCTGCGACAACAAGGTCCTCTGATTCAGGGGATTCAATTGTCCCAGGGTGGGGTGCTGCAAGTGGCTCTGTGCGATCGCAAAACGCTGAGGGAACTACCACCAGAACTAGAGGGGGACCAAGCCGATAACGCGATTTTGGCTGTTGCCCTAGAGCGCAAACAGCAATGCCAATGCCCCGTTGTCTTAGTGAGTAAGGATACCAATCTGCGCATCAAGGCCGATGCCTTGGGTCTAGCAGCGGAAGATTATGAAACGGACAAAGTCGATCTAGATGAGCTGTATACGGGCATGGCAGAGCTGCTGGTCAATACGGAGGTTATTAGCCAGCTCTTTCAGGCGGGGCGGGTGTCTTTGCCAAACAAGCTCTTTCCTAATCAAGCCTTGACCTTGGTGGATAGCTTAAATCCTTCCCATACGGCCTTGGCAATGGTGACCAATACTCAAGGCGAGGTCGTTCCCCTACCTAAATTTCCTCACAATGGTATTTCTCGTATTCAGGCCCGCAATCGGGAGCAAAAATTTGCCTTTGAGCTGCTGTTGCGGGATTCTATTTCCTTGGTGACCTTGGTGGGCAAGGCGGGGACGGGCAAAACCTTGCTGGCGATCGCCGCCGGACTCCATAAGGTTGCCGATGAAAAACGCTACAGCCGTCTGCTAATTGCCCGTCCCATTATTCCAATGGGCCGAGACTTAGGGTATTTACCTGGTGATGTCAACGAAAAACTAACGCCCTGGATGCAACCCCTCTATGACAATTTTGATCTAATTTTGGGTACTCAAGAGGCTGGCAAGCAACCCCATCATTGGCGGCGTGGCCATGAGGAATTGATTGACCAGGGACTACTCCAAATCGAACCCCTCACCTATATTCGAGGCCGTACGATTCCCCATCAGTTTTTGATTGTTGATGAAGCCCAAAATCTCACCCCCCACGAGACCAAAACTATCCTCACCCGCGCCGGTGAAAATACCAAGGTGATCCTGACAGGGGATCCTGATCAAATTGACAATCCCTATGTGGATGCAGCCAGTAACGGGCTGACCTATGTGGTGGAACGTTTTAAGGGGGAAACAATGGCAGCCCATGTTACTTTGCAACAGGGAGAGCGATCAGCGCTAGCCGAACGAGCTGCAGCCTTGTTGTAATCTCTAGGAAAGAGGGGACAGTGAAGCGTTTACGAGACTTTAGGCTGTAAGATTCCGGCCAGGCAGGGTAGCAGTAATCCCAGAGTCCTCAAGAAAAAACGAAGTTTCCGTGCCAAAAGCGAAACCATAGAGAGCGTTGTTCTAACTATTCACAGCACGGCAGGAGGCTTAACCGAACCCTTTTGAGATGACTCCAATTCTGCCTTCTCAAAATAGCCCCTAGAAATGGAAGAAGGAAATCACAATTGTAAAGTTATATGTATAATTTGACGTCATGGCAGCTTGACAGCTTGCTGTTATCTAATTACACTGGAGAATAGCCTCGGGTATTTAATTTATTTTTAATATGCAAGATAAACAGAAGGTTACTCTCTACCTGCCGCCCGAGATGCATCGTCAGCTAAAGATTCGTGCAGCTTTTGATGCAGAGCCTATGTCAGCCATTGCTGAGCGGGCGATTGACTTTTATCTAGAGCATCCTGAAACTGTAGAGCAAGCGGCTTGCTTGAGTGATTCTACTCATCAAGTCTATGCCTGCCCAGAATGTACGACACCCGTGGTGCTGCGTGCAGGTAAAATGGTTTCCCTTAAACATCAACCTGTTGTGTTAAGTGATGATGGACTCAAGGTTCAACCTGCAACAAGGGAAGAGTTAGTTGGCGCTGGCGTTTAGTCGCCTTGCTGCTGTCTTAGGGGTTTCCCCACTACTTCCGAGTCGTTGTTTGTCCAACTTCATGCATCCTCTGTAAGCAAACCCTTGTGTTGTGAGACATGGATCATGAAAGAAGAGCTAAGCATTTTTATTCAAGCTCAATATCCCTTGATCTACCTCGTCACACCAGAGGAAGAGCGGGCCGAGCAAGCGATTGTAGCCATCGCTCAACGAGAACCCCAGCGGAGGGTATTGATCTGGACAATGACTCGGGGCACCGTGGAGTATGGCCAAGCCCGCAGTGCGACCCAACATAGCACTCTGTCTCCCCAGATGGCTATTCAGTCGGCAATTAATGAACGGCAGGATGCGATTTTTATTTTTAAGGACCTGCATCCCTTTCTCGATAGCCCTGAGGTGGTGCGATGGTTACGCGATGCGATCGCAAGCTTCAAAAACACCCGTAAAACCATCATTTTAATGTCACCAGTCCATCAAGTTCCCCTAGAACTTGACAAAGAAGTCGTAGTGCTCGACTATCCTTTCCCCGATCTTGCCGAATTGCGAGAAGTCCTCAATCAACAGGTTTTACAAACGGGTCAACCCCTTTCCACCCATGCCCGCGAAAAACTTTTAAAAGCTGCCTTGGGTTTAACCAAAGATGAAGTCGAAAAAGTCTTTCGCAAAGCCAGAGTCACTGCGGGTCAACTCACCGAAGCAGAGGTCGATATCGTTCTCTCAGACAAGAAACAATTGATTCGGCGCAACGGCATCCTCGAATATATTGAATCCGACCAAACCATAGATGCTGTTGGTGGCCTTGAAGAACTGAAACGATGGCTAGAACAACGCTCAGAAGCCTTCACTGAACGCGCCCGTGACTATGGCCTACCCCAGCCCAAGGGCATGTTAATTCTTGGCGTTCCGGGTTGCGGTAAATCCCTGATCGCCAAAACAACCTCCCGTCTCTGGGGATTACCCTTACTGCGCTTAGATATAGGACGGGTATACGATGGCTCCATGGTCGGCCGCTCCGAAGCCAACTTGCGAAGCGCCCTGAAAACAGCCGAATCCATTTCCCCGGCAATTTTATTTATCGATGAAATGGACAAAGCCTTTGCCGGTGGGGCAGGCTCTGCCGATTCTGATGGCGGTACCTCCAGTCGTATCTTCGGCTCCTTTCTCACCTGGATGCAAGAGAAAACCTCGCCCGTCTTTGTGATGGCCACGGCTAACCGAGTCGAGCGACTACCCGGAGAATTTCTGCGCAAAGGACGATTTGACGAGATTTTCTTCGTTGACTTGCCCACCCAGCAAGAGCGCGAGCAGATCTTTGAAATTCATCTCACCCAGCGCCGCTCAGCGATTGATCGCTTTAACCTAGCAGAACTAGCAAAAGTCTGTGAAGGCTTTTCCGGTGCAGAAATTGAGCAGGTCGTGATAGCCGCCATGTACGAAGCCTTTGCTCAAAACCGCGAGTTTACTCAACTAGATATTATTGCTGCAAGCCGCTCAACATTGCCCCTTCGAAAACAATGACTGAGCAAGTCATGGCCCTGCGTGATTGGGCAAGACAGAGGGCACGCCCCGCAGCCACTTCCGTTGCTGAATATCAGCGACTGGAGTTTTAAAGGTTTTCTTCTGTTCCCAGCAGAGGAAAAAACTAGCACATGCTAGATCCCAACCGACCGCAAGCTCAAGTTATTTGCAAACCTGCGGTTGCCATTAGACCAAACCTTGTTAGCTCAATTCTTGGAGGAACAATCCAATGTCACATTTTAGCACTCTGCGGACCAAGATCACCGAAGCTGAAAATTCTCAAATCTTCTCTCAAGGACTTGGGGATTGAAGTTAAGACAAATGCTGATGTGCGAGGCTATAGCGGCCAGCGCGTCCGTGCCGACATCGTTGCCGTCTTAGAGGGTGACTATGATCTCGGTTGGTCCCATAACACCGATGGCTCTTTTGATTTAATTGCTGATCTTTGGGGTGTCGCCAAAAAGCATAACCAAACTGAGTTAATTAATTCAATTAACCAAAAATATGCAATCAATAAAACCCTCTCAGAGGTAAAGCGCCCCGGCTTACAGAATGCCAACGTCAAGCTGGTAGTCCATCACTAGTTGGAGGTGACATTGCTATCACTCTAGGCTGGCCCCAAGGCCAGCCTTTTTTTATGGCAGGGGATCATCACAGGTTGGCTTTCCCCCTAGGGATGATCCCATAGTTTTGCTGATCTTCTGACATTATTGGGGCAACAGCCATTCCTTACTGGATGAAGGGACTTAAGATAGTCAATGATCCAGATCTTCAGTGTGGGGAGCCCTTCATGTCTCAGTTAATTCAGGCGGTGTTGAACAGTGATGAAAAATCCGATTTACGGCAATTTGCCAGTGAAATTCAGAACCAAGAGCAGCGCTATTTATTACGCAATGACATTCTGACCGCCTTTGACAATTTCTGTGGCAAGTACGAAAAACCCTTAGCCTGTCAGATCTCCTCTAGCTTGCAAAAGTTAATCTATTTTACCCAAGAAATTATCGTTGAAGATGAAAATCTCTATTGGATCATTCGCCCTAAAATCGCGTCGGAAGAAGCCTATCGGCTTGATGCTCGGGAGTTGGTGTATGAGAAGATCGAGACTCCTGAGCTACTCGATCTGCGCGATCGCTTTGTCGGACATTACCGTCCTCAAGAAGGAGACATCCTAGAGATCGACTTTGGCCCCTTTTATGACTATTCCCCCGTCATACGAGATCCTAAAAACATTGGTCGAGGGGTTCAATATCTCAACCGTTATCTGTCGAGTAAGCTCTTTGAAGCGCCCCGTCAGTGGTTGTTTTCGCTGTTTAATTTCCTTAAACTCCATTCCTATAACGGCACCCAGCTCCTCATCAACCAACGCATCCAAACGTCTGAGCAGCTCTCAGAGCGGTTAAGCAAGCTATTGCCCTAGTCGCTAGCCTACCCTCTACTCAGCCCTATTCAGAGTTTCAGTTTGACTTTCAAGATCTCGGGTTTGAACCAGGGTGGGGCAATACCGCCGGCCGAGTCCTGGAAACCCTAGAAATGCTGGACGAATTGATCGATTCTCCTGACGATCAAATCTTAGAAGCCTTTATTTCTAGGATTCCGATGATCTTTCGGATTGTCTTGGTGTCTGTTCATGGCTATTTTGGTCAAGAGGGTGTCTTGGGTAGACCCGATACCGGTGGACAGGTGGTCTATGTCTTAGATCAAGCTAAAAGTTTAGAGAAAGAGTTGCAGGAGGACTTACAACTTGCCGGACTTGACACCTTCAATGTGCAACCAAAGCTAATTATTCTCTCTAGACTGATCCCCAATGCTGAAGGTACCCTCTGCAACCAGCGCCTAGAAAAAGTTCATGCTACGGATAATGTCTGGATTTTGCGGGTGCCCTTCCGCGAATTTAATGCCAAACTGACCCAAAATTGGATCTCTCGATTTGAGATCTGGCCTTACTTAGAAACCTATGCCATCGATGCGGAGAGAGAACTTCTAGCGGAGCTTAGGGGGGTTCCTGATCTGATTGTCGGCAACTATTCCGATGGCAATTTGGTCGCCTTCTTACTGTCGCGGCGTCTTGGTGTGACGCAATGCAATGTTGCCCATGCCCTAGAGAAATCTAAGTACCTGTTTAGCAACCTCTATTGGCAAGATCTTGAGGATCAATATCATTTCTCCCTGCAATTCACGGCTGACTTAATTGTCATGAATGCGGCTAACTTCATTGTCACCAGCACCTATCAAGAAATTTCAGGTCGTCCGGATACGATTGGCCAATATGAAAGTTATCGAGCCTTTACCATGCCCGATCTCTACCATGTTGTCTGTGGGACAGAGTTGCTTAGCCCTAAATTTAATGTTGTACCACCTGGGGTCAATGAAAGTGTCTATTTTCCCTATACCCGCCATGAAGATAGAAATCCTGGGGATATCGACCGCTTGAATAGTCTACTGTTTACCTTAGAAGATCCTGAGCAGGTGTTTGGCAGCCTAGATGACCTAGACAAGCGGCCCCTGTTTCCATGGCCCGCCTTGATCGGATTAAAAACCTAACGGGGCTAGCTGAATGTTTTGGGCAGAGTTCTGCCCTCCAAGAGCGTTTCAACTTGATTTTGGTTGCAGGCAAGCTGCGTACCGATGAGTCTGCTGACCATGAGGAAATTAGTGAAATTGAGCGATTATATCGAATTATTGATGAGTACAATCTCCATGGTAAAGTTCGCTGGCTAGGGGTGCGGTTCTCTAAGCAAGACTCTGGCGAGGTCTATCGGGTAATTGCTGATCATCAGGGTGTATTTGTGCAGCCTGCTTTATTTGAAGCCTTTGGACTCACGGTCTTAGAATCGATGGTTTCAGGCGTACCCACCTTTGCTACTCGCTTTGGGGGACCCTTAGAAATTATTCATGACGGGAAGAATGGGTTTTATATCAACCCGACTCACTATGAGGAGATGGCGGATAAGTTGCTTGAATTTTCGGCTCAATGCCAGCAGGATCAGGACTATTGGCAGAGAATCTCTCAAAGTTCAATTGAGCGGGTCTATACTACCTATACTTGGAAAATTCATACTAGCCGTCTTCTTTCCCTCGCCAAAATTTATGGCTTTTGGAATTATTCCTCTAAGCAAAATCGAGAAGATATGATGCGCTATATTGAAACACTCTTTTATCTGTTGTACAAACCGATGGCTCAGTCTTTATTAGAGAAGCATTTGCATGCCTAGTCAGAGATTCATTCTCGGTGCTAGGCCAAGATTGACCTAGCATCTGGGGGTCCATATATCTGCTGAAATCCACAAATAAATACCCCGAACAGCAAAGAAGGCTTCTGCTCGGGGTTTAATCGAAAATAGTTGCTAAGTTTCCCTAGCGAATTGTGCCCTCTAGCTGAGCCGTAGGGATAGGTTTCATTAGATATAAGCGCAAAAAGCTAATGCCAT
Organism: Acaryochloridaceae cyanobacterium SU_2_1; assembly: GCA_012030735.1. Classification (GTDB taxonomy): domain Bacteria; phylum Cyanobacteriota; class Cyanobacteriia; order Thermosynechococcales; family Thermosynechococcaceae; genus Acaryochloris. The sequence continues at coordinate 8,553 of JAAUUW010000044.1, read as the reverse complement.
TAGAGACATAGAGCGGTAATTTGCGGAGCAACTTAAGCGCCTGGGGCTGTTTGGAGGCATCAATAGCGCGCATCTGAGCAGAGGCTGCCACACAGCTTTCCAGATGGCCATAGAAGTCAGGATGCTCAACATTGAGGACTAGAGGAAATACTCGACCAGCGTTCTCATTGGTTTTTTCAATCACAAATTTGTCGTACTCACGAGCATCTAGGCCAATGGATTTATAGAAACCGGAGCGCTGAATGTCGTTGAGATACATAGTGGCAAAGACTGAGAGCAAGAAAAACCTTACCCAGAGTCTGGCCCGCCAATCGTTGAGTAACTGAGGCTGCGATTTCATTAAGGCATCAAAGAAATCACCATGACGGTTTTCGTCTTGGCACCAGTTCTCGAAGAACTCAAAGATGGGATAGACACAATCTTCTGGATGGGCAGACAAATGCCGGTAAATGGTGATGTAGCGCCAATAGCCAATCTTCTCAGAGAGATAGGTGGCATAGAAGATAAATTTGGGCTTAAAAAAGGTATAGCTGCGACTTTTGGTTAAAAAGCCCAGATCTAAGGACATTTTGAAGTCGGTCATGGCCTTATTGAGAAAGCCAGCATGTCGGGCTTCGTCCCGAGACATGAGGTTAAAGCCCTCTGCTAACAGGGGGTTTTTATCCTTGAGGCGTCGACCTAATTCTTTATAAAGTAAGAAGCCAGAAAATTCTGCGGTGCAGGATCGCTCTAGGAATTCGATGAACAGCTTGCGGGTCTCGCCATCGATGTGATCCCAAGATTTCTCGAAGCGCTGGTCGCGGACAAAATGGTGCCGATATAGTCAACCTCGAATTCCTCGATGATGGACCGGATTTCTGCCTCGTTGACGGATAAATCCATCTTGGCCATTTCATCAAAGTCAGTGGTGTAGAACCGAGGGGTGAGAATGGTCTCCTGGGCAGGAACTTTGATTCCTTCCCGGAGTTCTGAAAATTCAGGCTTTTTGAGGGTATCTACCATGGTGGCCTCAAGTGCTAACTGTTTCTAAGGGGAATTGAATATCCTGAAACAAGTCCCAGGAAGAAGCTTGGCAAGTCATATAATAATCGGTGAAATTGTGACAAGAGCGCCTTGCGGCAGTCTACAATTCAACCATGATCTTAGCTCTGTATGCCATGGTAACTGAAGGCCAGCGGCTCACAGGGACCTCTGTGACGAAGCGTTACATTTCGCAAGAAAACCTGTTACATTTTGACAAGAAATCATGGCGAATTCAGAGATTGCCTGGAATCACTCAGGATGGGGTGATCATGACGACGGTAATTTGGGATAGGCTGGCTCTGTTGACATGAGTCCCTATGGCTGGATTGATCAGGCATTAGAGACGGTTCATCGGGCAGATTGGTACCGCTCAGTAAGGGAGATTGCTGGTCCGTCTGCGCCTTGGATCGAGCTAGAGGGCCAGCGGTTACTCAATTTTGCCAGTAATGATTATCTGGGGCTGGCGGGAGATCCACGATTGGCTGAGGCGGCGATCACCGCCATCCAAACCTGGGGAACGGGAACGGGTGGTTCGAGGCTCGTCAGTGGTCATCGGCCGATTCATCAGCAATTAGAGAGGGCGATCGCAACCTGGAAGCAAACCGCTGCTGCCTTGGTGTTTAGTTCGGGCTATCTTGCCAATCTGGGGACGATTAATGCCTTAGTGGGCGGTCGGGATCTGATTTTGGCCGATGTCTATAACCATGCCAGCCTCAAGCAGGGGGCACGCTTAACTGGGGCAAAGCTGCTGGAATATCGCCATAAAAATATGGTTGATTTACGGGCACAATTGGCCCGTCATCGAGGCGAGTATCGTCGCTGCTTACTGCTGACAGATGGTGTCTTCAGTATGGATGGCGATCTTTGTCCTCTGCCGAGTTGGTGGGCCTTGCCACCGAATATGAGGCGATGCTCTTGATCGATGAAGCCCTATGGCATAGGGGTCTTGGGGCTAGGGGGCGGGCTGTGTCGAGCATTTTGGCTGTGGGGAGGCGGAGTTAATTCAGATAGGCACCTTGAGTAAGGCCCTGGGCAGTTTAGGAGGATATGTGGCTGGTTCAGCGGCCTTGATTGATTATCTTCGCAATCGAGCCAGCAGTTGGATCTATACGACGGGTTTATCCCCCGCTGATACAGCCGCCGCCCTGGCAGCAGTCCAGATTATTGAGAAGGGCCAAGCCTTGCGATCTCAGCTTTGGCAAGGAATTAACCAGTTAAAAACCGCGGTCTTGACCGAGATTCCTCAGGTCAGTGAAGCTAGTAGCGATTGTGATAGGCCCCTGCGGCTCTTGCCCTCCGATGCGGCGATTCTCTGCTTGCAATTGCCAAATCCGGGGGCTGTTTTACAGGCGAGTCAACAATTGCAACAGCAGGGGATGTTTGTCCCGGCGATTCGACCCCCCACTGTACCCACAAGCCGCCTGCGGATTTCTCTGATGGCTAGTCATCAACCAGAACAGATTGCCGCCCTGGTGAGGGCCCTTTGTCAAATCCAGATTTAGCCCAAGGGTTAGGTGTTGCAAGCCAAAGGCTGTCAGTTGAGCCAGAAGAGCGGCTGCGATAGAGTCGTTAGCAGTATGCTTGCGGCGGAAGGATAGTTCATGAGTGATTCTGCATCGGATAAGCCCGCCTTACGGGAGGGTAAAAATCCAGCTCAACATCGCGATCGCACCGCGATCAATCGCGAGGATCTTACGCCGATGATGCGCCATTATGTGGACCTCAAGGATGACTATCCTCAGACCATTTTGCTCTATCGGATGGGGGATTTCTATGAAACCTTTTTCGAAGATGCCTGCACCCTAGCCCAAGCTCTAGAATTGGTGCTCACGAGTCGGCAAGCGGGCAATGGTGTGGGACGAGTGGCGATGGCCGGCATTCCCCATCATCAGTTGGATCGCTACTGCCGCCTGTTGGTGGAACAAGGCTATGCCGTGGCAATCTGCAATCAAATGGAAGATCCGGCTCAAGCCCAAGGCTTAGTCAAACGAGCTGTCACCCGCGTAATTACCCCTGGTACCCTCTTGGAAGAGGGGATGCTACAAGCCCGCAGTAATAATTTTTTGGCCGCCTTTGTCTTGGCTGGCCAACATTGGGGACTGGCCTATGCAGATATTTCTACGGGAGAATTTCTGACCACCCAATTTAGCGATCGAGAGCAGCTCGCCCAAGAACTACTGCGTCTACAGCCCTCAGAAGTGCTATTCCCCACCGATGCCGCCGATCTGCAAGCCATGCTGCGGCCCGGAGAGAACTCAGATAAGTTACCTGAGGGGTTGCCCAATCAGTTTTGCTATACTTTGCGATCGCAATCCTCCTTTAGCCAACCCGAAGCCCGTCAACGCATTCAAGAAGTCTATGGGGTCCGCTCGCTAGAGGGATTGGGTTGTGACCATTTGCCCCTAGCAGTGCGGGCTGCGGGGGGCCTATTGGCCTATCTTGCCGAAACCCAAAGGGAAACCCCGATCCCCCTGCAACCCTTGACCACTTATAGCCTCAGCCAATATTTAATTCTCGATCACCAAACCCGTCGGAATCTGGAACTGACCCAAACCTCACGGGAGGGGACCTTACGCGGCTCATTGCTCTGGGCCTTAGACCGAACCCGTACCGCCATGGGGGGCCGCGCCCTAGGGCGCTGGCTGCTCCAACCCCTATTGACTGCTGCAGAAATCGAGGCCCGCCAAGCCACGATCACCGAACTACTGCCCCAAACAAGCCGCCGCCAAGAACTGCAAGTTCAATTACAAAAAATCTATGACCTCGAACGATTGGCAGGCCGCGCCGGATCGGGCACCGCCAATGCCCGAGACTTAGTCGCTTTGGCCGACTCCTTGACTCAATTAAGGGACTTGGCTAACCAGGTTGTTGATTGTCAAGCCCTCTATTTACAAGCTCTGCAAACCGTTCCGCCTCGCTTAGATCAACTGGCTCAGCGTCTGCGCGCCCATCTCGTGGACTCGCCACCCCTCTCCCTGCTGGAGGGGGGTCTAATCTGCCCTGATATTCATCCGGATCTGGATCAGTTGCGCCAACAAATTGTCAATGACCAACAATGGATTGCCAATCTAGAAAAAGAAGAACGCGATCGCACTGGCCTCGCTACCCTCAAGGTGGGTTTCAATAAAGCCTCGGGCTACTACATCAGCATTTCCCGGGCCAAGGCGGAGCAAGCCCCTAGTGATTATATTCGCAAGCAAACCCTTACCAACGAAGAGCGCTACATCACACCTGAACTGAAGGAACGAGAAGCCCGGATCCTAACGGCCCAAGCCGAACAGTTCCAATTAGAATATGACCTATTTGTTGCCTTGCGCGCTGAAGTCGGTGAGCAAGCCAGTATGATCCGCACCGTGGCGGCGGCGGTGGCAGCGGTGGATGTGTTGGTAGGCTTGACGGAAGTGGCGATTTTTCAAGGCTATTGCTGCCCCCAAATGACCACCCATCGAGACCTCGAAATCCAGGCAGGCCGCCATCCCGTCGTTGAACAATCTTTGCCCGCAGGCTTCTTTGTTCCCAATGACACCCACTTGGGTCGCCCTCAGACGGTCACGGCTATGGCTGGGGCGACCGTCTCGCCCGCCATTAAGGATCTACCGGATTTGATTATCCTCACAGGGCCAAATGCCAGTGGCAAAAGCTGCTATCTGCGCCAGGTGGGGTTAATTCAACTGATGGCCCAGATTGGTAGTTATGTGCCTGCCCAATCAGCCCGTCTGGGGATTTGCGATCGCATCTTTACGCGAGTGGGAGCAGTGGATGATCTAGCCACGGGTCAATCCACCTTTATGGTAGAGATGAATGAAACTGCCAATATTCTCAACCATGCTACGCCTCAGTCTCTGGTGCTGCTGGATGAGATTGGTCGCGGTACGGCCACCTTTGATGGCTTAGCAATTGCTTGGTCTGTGGCAGAACATCTAGCTACAGTCAGCCAATCGCGGACGATTTTTGCCACCCATTACCATGAGTTGAATGAGCTGGCCAGCCTCGTGGAAAATGTGGCGAACTATCAAGTGATGGTCAAGGAAATGCCCGATCAAATTATTTTTTTGCACCAAGTTCGACCAGGGGGTGCTAGTCGGTCCTATGGAATTGAGGCAGGGCGGTTAGCGGGTCTACCCCCCTCTGTGATTGAACGGGCTAGACAGGTGATGAAACAAATTGAGCGGCATAGCAAAATCGCGGTGGGGCTCCGCAAGGGCATGGACCAGCCCAAAACAGCTTCAGAAAACCCAGCCCAGCAGCAGTTTGAGTTGCCTCTTTAGGCGATCACTTTTAGGCCACAAACTGAGGCATCACTTGAGCTGAGGTAAAGATGCCATGGAGACCCTGTTGATGCAGGGCTATTCCGGCCTTCAGATAGCCAAAAGCAGGGCCACAGACATTGGCCGCCATACTGGTTTGATCCCCCAAGGTGAAGGTATGGGTAGCAATTTTGCCCTCAAAGGTGCGACCCGTAACTTGGACATTGGTACTTAAGGGCTTTTGGGGACTACGGGTATCGACGACTCCACCGACAGTGACGCGATCACGGCTACAAATGCCAGCCAATTCTAGAATCAGGTCATCGGCATGTTCCATATTCTCGAGGGTCAAGATCCCCTGAGTCTGATTTAGGAGGGCTTCCACCTCGGCATCCGTCATGGCCTGTGCCCTTGCCACATCGTAGCCCGGTAGATGGGCAATATCCTCACGGATGGTGGCGCGGTATGCTTCCCAGTTGGCTATCCCGACCCCAAAGGTGATTTTAACCTGGTGAATTTCTGCATAGCTTTGGGCGGCGATGGCGGCCGCGGCGGTCAACAGGCCGGGGGTCGCCCCACAACCGGTCACATAGGTAATGCCCGCCGCTGCTAACTCTCCTTGCAAGGTCAGCAATTGTTCCATAGCGCTGGTGCGTTTGATGGCATCCACCAATACGCCTTGCCAGCCCGAGGCGATAAACTGCTGGGCCACTTCCGCCATAAAGGTATTGGGCAGGTTGGGTAGGGCGAGGAAAAATCCAGAGACCGCCTGACTTTGCTCAATTAAATCAGCAATACTCTGGGTGCTGAGGCTGCCCTGGAGGTCGAGATATCCCACGGAGCCTTGATTTTGATAGCTGGTGACTGCCTTTGGCGAGATCCAATCCGGCTGGATCGAAGGCAAAGCCCTTTTGATCAGCCACGGCCACCCATCGCATCTGCTGCTTAGGGCCTAGGAGTTTGGCTGCTGCTTGACCCAAACCGCCAAACCCTAATACACCTACGGCCAAGGGGGTAGAGGCCTGTTGCCCTTGAGAAGGGAGAGGGGAGATCAGATTTGCCACGGCTATTCCTTTGTTCGGTTGACGGATCTTTCTCGATTATTATCTAGTAGGTTGGCCGCTTTGCGATCGCAATTTTTTCCCAGAGCCGTCCACCAGAAAACAACCCTGCCTAGGAGCATAGGTTGAGAAGAAGAAGATAAACGGGCCAGGAGGGATTCGAACCCCCGACACCGTGGTCCGAAGCCACGTGCTCTAGTCCACTGAGCTACAAGCCCTTGCGAAGCGTATTCATAGTAGCAGAGATTATCGGTTAAGCCTAGACCTGTCTGCGGGCAAGCCGCCTATGGCAAGCAAACTAAAGCAGCGGGATTTGCTGTTGAACCCTATAGCCCGGAAAAACCTGTTGCAGACTAGTGGCTTTGATCCCCATTCCTTGGGTGAGGAGGGGTGCAACCACATCTCGAAAATCCGTCGTCACCGCCAAATCTCGGCCTTCATGGAGCTGCTCATCCTCTAAACCCGGCCAATTACCATAGATTTGACCGCCGCGCAGACTGCCCCCTAAGAGCCAGAGAACATTACCATGGCCATGATCGGTACCACCATTACCATTTTCCCGCACCGTTCGCCCAAACTCAGAGACCACCATAATGATGGTATCGTCAAAACCGCTGCCTAGGGCTTGTGTTAACTGATACAGCCCTTGTCCCAAGGGTTTTAGCTGCCGCGCCAACTGTCCCTGGACGCCCCCTTGATTGATATGCGTATCCCACCCTCCCACCGACAGAAAGGCAATTTGCGTCTGGGCATCGCCGTTCAAAAGGCGGGCCAAACCTTCCACACTTACTCTAAAACTAGAGGGACCCGGTGCCCCCCTAGAGGCATCCACCATCTCTTTCTGTAATTCTGTCCGTAGAATTTCTCGGGCAGCCCTCCCCTCTTGATAGGTACGGTCCAGGGCGGTATTGCCGCCGTATAGGCGATCAAAGGCCGTTTGGATCTGGGGTCGATCTAGGGGCAGCGAGCGCTCAATCTGTCGGTCATAGGGAAGGCTAGTAATGGACTGAGAACCGGTCAAAATAAGGGGGGTTTGATTACCCACATTGATGGCCTGAGTGGGTCGGCCAGAGGGTAGCTCTCCCAAGAGCCGATTCAGCCAGCCATCTTGGGTGTTTTTGATACCTTGGTGTGCCATTTTCTAGATAGTCTTGGGCATCAAAATGAGAGCGAGTGGGGTCAGGAGAACCACAGGCATGGACAAAGGCCAATTGCTTCGATTGCCAGAGGGGCATCAGATCGGCTAAGGCCGGATGCAGACCAAAGCGACCCTCTAGGTTGAGGGCACTGCCCTCGCCACCTGGCTCTGGAATCGCCAAGGTTGGCCGGGCTTGATAATACTTTGGTTCTCGGTAGGGAACCAAGACATTTAAGCCATCCACAGCGCCCCGCAACATGACCACAATCAATTTGGGCCGACGGCTGGTCGCCCCTTGGGAGTAGACAGGTGCTAACCGAGGATGAAATCCCCAAGCGGTGAGGCCCGCAGCCGTTGCTAGGCTGGCTTGTTTCAGGAACTGACGGCGGTTGAACGAAGCAGGCTGGCGATCAGACATAGTATTGCGAGCGTCTAAGGACAAGGTTTAGGTCACGGTAGATCTGTTAGCGATACATCATTTCAGGGCTGCCCAAAATCAGAGCAGCCCTTAAGGGGGCAGGACTCTCCTCAATCACTGTTTGGGTCTGAGTGGAGAAGCGAGATCCCAAACTCTCTTGCAGGGAAGTCACATTAACGGGGATTCGCTGGGGGCCAGTTCCCCGCGCAATCGCCGTGGCAAAACTGACCCGCCGCAAGATGGCATCGGGATTTAACCAGGCGGCTTGGGTATTGGCATATCCCTTCGGGGTTCGACAATCGTAAAGGGGCATACTCAATTGATCTAAGGTCCCCTTCAGTAACGGAATATTTAGACTAGACCCTTGATCAGCCGTTGCTCTGGCCAGGGAAAGCACATATTCGTAAGGGGTCTTTAATTTTTGGCCATAGTATTTTGGGTCCCAAAATTCTGAACTCTCCAATAGGGTTTCGAGGACAGCCCGCAGATTGCCATTAGTGTTTTGAAACCGTTGGGCAAGTCGATTGACAAGGGCTGGGGGCTACGGTGTACACACAAGTCGGTTTTGAGCTATTTCCCATGCAAAGAACATAGCCTCAAACCGTTTCAGGCCGTGGGTTAGAGTTGCTGTACCTGGAGGTCTTTGAGACTGATACCCCTTCCATC
>JAAUUW010000043.1 GCA_012030735.1 Acaryochloridaceae cyanobacterium SU_2_1 | reverse complement strand
AGGAGCGCAGTACAGCGGTGCGAGCTGCGAAGGCGATGGGCTTAAGGATGGCGGGGGTTGATCTTTTGCGCTCTAATCATGGTCCCGTGGTCATGGAGGTCAATTCTTCTCCTGGATTAGAAGGGATAGAGACGGCTACGGGTGTAGATGTTGCTGGTAAGATTATCGAATTTCTAGAGAAAAATGTGGGGTCTGGTAAAAATCGTGACCACATCAAATATTAACTCAGCAGGGATTAACTGCTGTCCCTCACAAAAACAAAAATGACCGATATCACCATTGGTGGAGTTACTGTAGCTCCAGGTACCGACCGTCGGATCGAGCTGCCCATCGCCCGCTTAATTACACAAACCATGCTCTCCTTGCCTGTGAGGGTGATCAATGGGTCTCAGGATGGCCCCCATTTATGGTTGAGTGCTGCGATTCACGGGGATGAGCTGAATGGGGTAGAGATTATTCGCCAGGTGTTGGCGAAGATCAAGGCGAAGAAAATGCGTGGCGCTTTGTTGGCAGTTCCTATTGTGAATGTCTTTGGCTTTTTAGAACAATCTCGCTATTTACCCGATCGCCGCGACCTAAATCGATCTTTTCCAGGTTCTGTGCGCGGCTCCTTGGCTGCCCGCTTGGCACATTTATTTATGAAAGAGATTGTTAGCCATAGTAGTCACGGGATTGACTTACATACGGCTTCTCACCATCGCACCAATTTCCCTCAAATTCGTGCCAATCTAGATGATCCAGAAACCTATCGCTGTGCCCGAGCCTTTGGTGCACCCTTGATGATTCATGCGACAACTCGCGATGGCTCTTTGCGACAGGCTGCGGCTCAGAAAGGAATCTCTGTACTGCTCTACGAGGCTGGAGAGGCCCAGCGATTTGATGCTGAGGCGATTCAACAGGGTGTAGCAGGCATTCTGCAAGTGATGGTGAGGTTGGGCATGTTAGAAGAAAAGGGATACGCCTCACCCCCGAAGGATTCGATTGAGATTAGGGAAACTAAATGGGTCAGATCGCCCCGCAGCGGTATTTTACATAGGCAAGTCGGGCTTGGCCAGTCGATCAAGAAGCGTCAAGAGCTGGGTTATATTGTGGATGCGACTGGGGATCGCAACGTCAAGGTCCAGTCACCCACTAGAGGTATCGTGATTGGTTGCACCCAAAACCCTCTCGTGAATCAGGGAGATGGGATTGTTCACTTGGGCGTTACTGACTTACAACTCTAGGAGATGGTACCGAGTAGCGGCTTAGTAATTGAGGGCTTAAATTTAGAGCTAAAAATCATCAAGATAATCATTCACATCAGCATCTGGCAACACCAAGGTGGCCCGTTCACTCACAACATGGCCTGATTTGTCAGTGTTTCGTTGCCCCTGGCTGTGATCACTTAAAGGCGAAGCGGTACCCGCTTGATTCATCAATGTTTTTAACAACTTACGGCTGAGTTCCACATAGGAAGAGGACTGAGCTTGAGAAAAAGAGCGCTCGGGCAAAATCACCTTCTGCATCAGATACTCAATTGTTTCCTCCTTAACCCATCCTCGCCGCACCAAAACTTCTCCCAGACGCATTCCCGTAATTTGCTGGTCTGCCAAAGCCACTTCTAGTTGTGATTGAGTCAATAAGCCTGCTTCCATCAGATATTTACCCAACTGCTTACTATCCGCAATCGTTTTGGCACTAGAGGGATGATTCTTGGCATTGGGGGTTAATCGAATTGGATCATCAACCCAACCACATTGGGGGCAATCCCAGAAAACGGGCGGTGGATCTTGCTTGATATAGGGGCTGTTACATTGGGGGCATTTCCCCGTGAAGAATGGGTGGTTCTTGAGTACTTTTAAGTCTTCAAGGCTGCTCATTTGGAGCAGCACTTCCGCCACGGAGGAGCGTTGCGTTGGCGGTGGATCTTCACGTTTGGCGGCGGCGAATGGCGGTATTGTTGGCCGCAAGCTTCCCTGTGAACTCCCCCCAGGAGAACTAAGATTAAACTCATAGATCAGGCTAGCTGTGTTTTTCCCAGGCTGGGGGTTATAGACCTTAATAGTCTGAAATCCTGATGGATGTAGCGCGAGTAACTTGTTCCGCAGCATTTTAACCAGTTCAGTCTGCTGGGCATTTTGAGGGGTATGCAGCAAAATCTGAAGGCAGTCTGCCTTTTGCTTGACTTTGATATGAGCACCCTTAGACATTAAATGCCGATTGAGAACGACTGCTATCGCTTGCAAATTACCTTGTTCGGCTAAGGTTAAAATTTTTGTCTGATCAACGTCCACCACGAGCCTTTAACCTACGTTAGCTGTCCGCACATAACCTATCCTACCCATACAAACAGACGAAATATCGTCTAGGCTCAAAAATCATTATCATTAGATTATAAAAAGTAAAGCCCATTTGATTCATAAAAGTGATCAAGACCCTCAGGGTTGATAGCCTTTGCTCTTCACCCGCACCAAGTCTAAAAATTGGTCTAGAGCTAGACTCGCTAGATTGGCTTGCTAGCGGTCCATCTCCTTAGCTGTGATAATTAAGTATAGTTTCTTCCCCTAGTAATCTGAATTGTGAATAATCTTCGTACTGTTTCTGATACCAAACGAGCCTTCTATGGGACTCACACTCGGCCAGTAAACTCTATTTACCGCCGGGTTGTAGAAGAATTAATGGTAGAAATTCATTTATTGCGGGTGAATGAAGATTTTCGCTACGACCCCGTTTTTGCCTTAGGGATGGTGACGGCCTTTGATCGATTCATGGTGGGCTATCAGCCTGAGGCTGACATCAGCAGTATTTTTAATGCGCTTTGTATCGCAGAAGAGATTGATCCAAAGCAATTGCGGCGTGACAGTGAGCAATTGCGAGGCGTTGCTGACTCTAAAACTCCTCAAGAGTTGCTTGATTGGCTGACCGAGGCCACTCATTCAGGCGGAGATGAAATGCAGTGGCAATTTCGAACAGTTTCCCAAAACCCTAAGTTTAAGTACAGCCGTCTCTTTGCTATTGGCTTATTCACGCTCTGGGAAGTGGCTGAGGGGCAAAATACTTCAACTAGCCCTACCTTAGAGGATTTTCTGGTCGCAGCAGGTGCAGCTCTCAATCTGGTGGACAATAAGCTACAAAAAGATTGGGAAATCTATCGCGCTAACCTAGATAAAGTTGCTCAAGCCCGTCAAACCATGGATGATATCCTAGGCGCTCAGCGTAAGCGTCGGCAGACGACGACTGTTGACGGCACTGACTCTGACCCTAAGGCTGACCTCGATCCGGTAGAGGCTATCCCTGATCTGGACAAGGCTGAGTCTAAGCCGGAACTGTCTAATCCAGGCTAGGGAGATCGCTAAATGAAGACCACTGTTGTCAGCCTCACCCGAGGGAAGAGCTACGAATTAGCTGAGTTGGCTGAGGCGGTAGATCGGCTATTGGCTCCCCTAGGGGGTATGACGGCTTTTGTGAAGCCGGGCGATCGCGTTCTTCTGAAACCCAATTTACTCACGGGCGCAAGACCTCAGCATGAATGTACCACGCGCCCAGAGTTAGTGGCCGTAGTGGCCCAACAAGTGCAAAGGGCGGGAGGGTATCCCTTTATTGGGGATAGCCCTGCCTTTGGCAGTGCCCGAGGGGTGGCGGAATCTAATGGCTATTTACCTGTTCTCAAGGATCTACAGATCCCCTTTGTGGAATTACAGGGCAGTCGTTACCCCATCCAAAACCCGGCCTTTGAGCATCTGCGCTTATCGAAGGAGGCCATGGAGGCCGATCTGGTGATTAATTTACCTAAGGTCAAATCCCATACGCAACTCACCCTCACCTTGGGGGTTAAAAATCTATTTGGATGTGTCCCTGGCAAAATGAAGGCTTGGTGGCATATGGAAGCGGGTAAAGATACTCAACGGTTTGCAGAAATGCTCGCCGAAACAGCCCGAGCCATTGGGCCAGCCTTAACCATTGTTGATGGCATCATCGGTCATGAGGGCAATGGACCGAGTGGCGGTGATCCCCGTTTCCTCGGAGTCCTAGGGGCATCCAGGGATGTCTTTGCTCTCGATTGGGCCTTGACTGAGATTTTGCAGGTTGACCCCTTAGTGGTACCGACGATGGCTGCTGCCCTGCGCCTTGGCTATTGCCCAGCCTTAGAAAGCTTTGAATATCCGTTATTGCGACCCCAGGAACTAGCGATTGAAGATTGGCGATTGCCTGATCGTCTGATGCCGATCGATTTTGGGGCCCCTCGAGTTCTGAGGTCTACTTTTAAACATCTTTATATTCGCTGGATCAAAGAGCCGATCAAGGCCTATGCTCATCGCTAAGGTGAGTGGGGGGAATGGCATTGGGACAAACCCCTTGGTTAGAATATCTCCAGCAGCAGCGGGTAATCGCTGTGATTCGCGCCTCTGACTTGAGGATCGGTCAGGAAATGGCGAAGGCTGTGGCCGCCGGGGGGCTGCATCTGATTGAAATTACTTGGAATAGTGACCAAGCCCCGCGCTTGATTGCCCAGTTGCGCCAAGAATTACCCCATTGTCAGATTGGGGTAGGGAGTTTGCTCACTGCTGAGGATCTGTTGGCAGCGCTCCAGGCGGGGGCGCAGTTTTGTTTCAGTCCCCATGTCAATCCCAAAATGATTGCTAGGGCGATTGGTCAAGGAATTCCGATGATTCCCGGTGCCCTATCCCCAACGGAGATTCTTCAAGCTTGGCAGGCGGGGGCCAGTTGTGTAAAGGTCTTCCCTGTCAATGTTATGGGGGGCTGTAGTTATCTGCGGGCTTGCAAGGACCCCTGGGACATATTCCCTTGATTCCAACGGGGGGAGTCACGGTGGCTAATGCTCGAGACTATTTGGCGGCAGGGGCGATCGCAATTGGACTCGCCAGTGATCTATTCCCCAAAACTGCCCTAGATCAAGGCAATTGGGCAGTTATCACTCAGAGAACCCAAGAATTGCTGGCTGAGGTGGCCAACTTTCAGCTCTAGGTTCTAGAAGGTAACATTTAATGTAAAAAATGACGGGTGCCGGTGAAGGCCATCACCATCCCACATTCGTTGGCCGCCGCAATAGAGTCTTGATCGCGGATACTGCCACCGGGTTGGATAATCGCTGTAATTCCTGCTGCAGCTGCTGTTTGAACGGAGTCTGCAAAGGGGAAAAACCCATCACTGGCAAGGGTTGCTCCCTGGGCTTGCTCGCCTGCTTGCTGGAGAGCAATTTGCACAGACCCCACTCGATTCATTTGGCCTGCACCCACACCCACAGTGCGGTGATCTTGGGTAATCACAATGGCATTCGATTTGACATGTTTGACTATCTTCCAGGCAAACAACAATTCTGCTAATTGGGCAGCACTGGGTTGTACCTGAGTAACAATCTGCCAGTCGGCAGGGGGGGTGAGACTCTGATCTGCCGTTTGGGCTAACCAGCCGCCCGCAATCGCCTTCACTGTGATCGGGGGGCCCTGGGCAAGATCTTGCATTACCAATAGTCGCAACTTCGGTTTAGCCTGCAAACAGGCAGCGGCCTCTGGCTGACAGCCTGGGGCTACAATACATTCTAGAAAGATGTTGGTCAATTGCTGGGCAGTGGCTTGATCGAGACTTTGATTAAAGACCACAATCCCCCCAAAGGCGGAGACAGGGTCGGCAGCCAAGGCTTTTTCGTAGGCCGCCAAGAGAGTATCTGCTTGGGCAACGCCACAGGGATTGTTGTGTTTTAAAATGGCTACGGTGGGCCTTGCCTCCGGTTGGGCAAATTCAGCCATCAATTGCCGAGCCGCTTCTAAATCTACCAAATTGTTATAGCTGAGTTCCTTGCCTTGGAGTTGCTGAGCTGCTGCCCAACCAGAGGCAAGGCCTGGACTTTGATACCAACGAGCTGATTGATGAGGGTTTTCGCCATAGCGCAGGGTTTGCTTGGCTGTGCCAGCCAGGGTTAACTGGGAAGCCAAGGGGGGGGAACCAGGCTCAAGGGCAGCGCCTAGATAAGTTGCGATCGCCTGATCATAGGCCGCAGTCCGCTCAAAGACTTGCAAGGCACAGGTCTGCCGAAAGGCCAAGGACACCTCACCCTGACGCAGTTGCTGCAAATATCCATCATATTGATCCGCCCCACAAAGTACCGTCACATGGGCAAAATTCTTGGCCGCAGCTCGAATCAGCGTCGGGCCACCAATATCAATTTCTTCAATGGCTGCGGCCAAGGCGACCTCTGAATTGGGGATACCTTGGGCCTGTTGTTGAGCAACGGTCTGCTCAAAGGGATAGAGATTGACCACCACCAGCTCAATGTTTTGAATATCTTGCGCAAGCAGATCTTGACGATCCGCCTCCACTGTCGGGCGGGCCAAAATCCCCCCATGAATTCGAGGATGGAGCGTTTTTACCCGTCCCCCTAAAATTTCTGGTGAGCCGGTGTAGTCTGAGACCTTAGTGACGGGTAAGCCGGCCTGCTCAAGAACAGCAGCAGTTCCTCCACTACTGAGCAAGCCAAATCCAAAGTCATGGACAAGCTGTTGAGCAAGCGCTACTAAACCAGTTTTATCGGAGGTACTTAAAAGGGCTAAAGGAGTCATGCTCGTCTCTAGTGATGAACAGTGGGTAAGTAACCGCAGGTCGCGATCCTGTCCCTGAATCTGGGCCTTGAGAGTCAGCCAAAAAATGGTCAGTCAAATAACCGAGGCTTCTCAGCCAAAATAAATCAAGGCCAACGCCCGAAGCTGTACAGCAATGATCTGAACAGGGAGGGACTGACTAGCCTCACACTGCGTCTAACCTAAATTCTTCTAGGTTTGCAGTATAGCCAATCGGTAACACCCGCTCAACATTAGGATGGGGACGGGGAATAATCACCCAAGTCTCTAGCTTGGCACCATAGGTTTTTTCCACAACGGCAATCCCAGCTTCCATGGCCCGCTGCACCTCGGAAACATTGCCACGGAAACAAATGGCAAACCGAGCACTCCCCCCTTTGATGTAGCTGACTAGGGTCACTCGACCCGCCTTGAGCATGGCATCGGCGATGGCCAAATTCCCTGGCATCCCGGTGGTCTCAAGAGATCCAACAGCCTGCTGCGAGGCTATCCCATCGGTCATCACTCACCTCTCCTGACTCAACCGAGTCTCAACTGTTCTATCCATGCTCATTCTATGCCATGCCCATTGGCGATCATCCTGATTTAGGAGATCACGATTGACTCCTGAACCAGCTTACCGCTAACGGTGGTCTCGTCGAGAATTTTGTCAGGGTTCGGGCATGAAAAAGAATCTTGGACAATTGCTGCTCTTGCTAAGGGGTGTAATTAAAAGTGAACTTGACGTTTGTACTATCGGATCGCATAAAGATTTTTGCTCAAAATAGCTGAAATCTCTATTGGGAAAAGGTTCCGGCAGCAAAAAGCTCTAATATCTTGGCTCGGTACTTGCCCCAATAGTCAACCTAGTCTTAGGGAGAAATAAGAAAGATGAAGATTAAAACGGGTACGACCTTCTTCTCGCTCAACAGGACAATAGGTCTTTCCAACCCCTGAGCGTTGATTGACATGACAATGAATAACGACTTCCCCGTAGGGGCTTTGATACCCTTTGGGTTGCTTTCCTTTCGTGCGCATCACTTCTCCAGCTATCTCAATGGCACTTTCAGGGCCGCTGCCCTTGCAAGACACCTTCCTTGCTTCAGGCTTTGCTGGATGTTCTCTGCATTAGTCAGCATCGAAGGGCTGATGTCTATGGTCATTTCTGTGTTTACTTGTGACCCTTTAATGCCCAACAATCGCCCTTTCTTACTCTTCTTATCTTTTCTCCTAAGCAATATCACTATTCAATAACGAAATTAAGCCGAGGTCACACCCTCTGAGGGTAATTGTCCTGTCTTTTGTAAATAGTCACAATAGCGATTAAATAGATGATGGGCTGCAGGCCAGGCAGAATGGGGACTCATAAAATGTGAGAATTCAAAGGTAATCAATTTTTCGACCCCTGCTTGCTCGGCTGCCTGCATTTTCCACCAGAGTTTGCGCCAATCAATGGGTGGAAAATCGAAGGGCATGTCGCGATCGAAACTTTCAACATTGGACCAAGCTTGCATATGATGTTTTGCAATTAGCGTCTGGTTGGCCTGCAAAAAATCAGGGAGGGCCGCATAGTCAACCTGGCCATCTTGAAAGGCGACAATATCAACCGCGCCTTCTAAGCAACCCAAAATTTCATCCCAATCGGCACAATGCTGGTCCAGAGAGATCGGATCCACCACTAATTTGCGACCATGTAGAAAGGGCGAAATCATGGTGGGTAGATGGGGAGAGAGGCTTTTGCAATGATTGCCCAATTGGCGCAGGCATTCTACTCGCCGTTTTCCATTTTGCCTAGCTCAAAGGTAAGGTACCAACCCTTAAAGGCAGTGCGATGGCCATAGTTTTGCCAAACTTCATCAATGAAGTCTTTGCCTAGTTGAACTTCTTCGTCTAGAAGTCTGGAGCGGGAAGGACGGGTAGCGGAATCGTAGGTGCCAAAGAAAAAGGCCATCTGATTGACCTCTGCTAGATCTAGAAATAACTCGACCAAATCATCATAAACTGGGAAGATATCAGCTTGAGCCGATAAAACCTGAGAGGGGCAAACAGCGATGCGTCCAACCCCAGCCCGAATCATGATCACCGTGTCAATGCCAATAGATTTCATGACTTGGAAATCAGCAGCCCATTCTTGACGACCCCAATTATTGGCAGGGATATCATGGGTAATTTCGTCCAAAAAGGTGCCAGATATTTTCATTGCGATGAGAGATTTAATCACTACTCCTAAAATATACGCTGTAGAAATAGCAAATTTTTGCTTCAATCACCGGCGG
Source organism: Acaryochloridaceae cyanobacterium SU_2_1 (assembly GCA_012030735.1). Classification (GTDB taxonomy): domain Bacteria; phylum Cyanobacteriota; class Cyanobacteriia; order Thermosynechococcales; family Thermosynechococcaceae; genus Acaryochloris. Next base: position 12,550 of record JAAUUW010000043.1, on the reverse strand, counting down.
CATCACTTTAGATGCACAGGGTTTTTGAAACTTCTTTATAACTTATAGGGTCGTTCAGGGAATAATAGGAACGTGCTGCGTCTTGGTGCACTTGCTCCATGGGCTTTAAGTTTTTCTTCCATTCACCATCCCAATCCTCCCTCCGGCAGCGGTTAAGTATTGGCTTAGGCACAATGTTGCTTCCCTTGGTGCTCTTGGCCGCGGGGGCAACAATATCTTTTGAAGGAGCCATCGATAGCTTTAAAAACAAGAAGAGGTCGGTCGGGAAATTTTATTTCCCTTAGCAAATATTGAAGGGTTACTGCTCGATATTTCCTTTCTGGTAACGCCTAGCCAAGGGATCAAGGCAAACACCTTGCAAGAGTATCAAATAAAGGTAGGAGAGATTGATCGCAATTTTGATACCATTGCGACCTTACCCACGCAACTGCCAGAGCAGTCGATTTTGGTGTCTAGTCTTGAGAAACAATGGGCAGCGGCAGAATCCCAAGGCAATCGTCTCTTTGCTACTCAAGACTCAGCCGCACAGCAAGGTTCTGGCGCTGAGGCTATTCAATTGCAGCGAGATCTCAAACAGATTTCAGATAATATTCAACGCATTAAATATAAACTGACTGCTTTTCAAAACGATAAAAATATAGAGGAGGCTCAGATCGTTCGAGAGAGAGTTCGGCAGCTAGTGACGCTTATTTTTTCGATGGCCTTGGCCTTGGCTAGCATCTGTGCCTATGCGTTGTCGCGCTCGATTTTAGTGCCTCTGCAGTATTTAGAACAGGGGGTTAAACATTTAGGCGAGGGCGATTTTGCCCATCGCATTCAGTTGAATACAAAAGATGAGTTCGCCCGATTAGCAGCCACCTTTAATGTAATGGCGGCTCGATTGGCGCAAACCCAAAATGATTTGGAGCGGTTAGCAACCCTGGATGGCTTGACGGAGGTCTATAATCGGCGCGAGTTTAACCGTTGGTTGACCATCTCTGTGGAGCGATCGCACCGCGAAGCAGAGCCGGTGTCTTTGATCATGGTGGATATTGATCATTTCAAACGCTTGAATGACAATTACGGACATCAAGTAGGGGATCAGGCGTTGCAATCTGTGGCTCAGATCCTCAAGCAGGCGGTGCGCCCGGGTGATCTAGTCAGCCGCTACGGGGGCGAGGAGTTTTCAGTCATTTTGCCCCAAGCCACCTCAGCAGACAGTATGGTGGTGGCGGAGCGTATCCGTGAGTCTATTCAGGATACGCCCATTGCCTTGGCCAGTGAGGAGCGGATTGATCTGACAGCCAGTTTAGGGGTGGCGACATTTTTGATGGATGATGATACTGAAATATCCTTGCTACATCGCGCTGATCAGGCACTCTATCAGGCCAAGGCGTCTGGACGCAATCGGGTTTGTCAGGCCCCTCTAATCTGTCTGAAGAACTCGGCTTAGGTATTATTGGTAGAGATTCCTTGGCCAAGGTCAGGGGTTAACTCCCTAGCTATCCTGGAGCCTTGCGAGTAAAGGCGCTGCCCCTAATAGGGTTTGGGTATAGGGATGCTGAGGATGGGTAAAGATCTCTTCGGTGGGGCCTATTTCTACGATTTTGCCTTGATGCATAACGGCAATGCGATCGCAAAAGAAGCGAGCCACCCATAGATCATGCGTAATAAACAAATAGGTCAAGGCAAATTCATCCTTAAGGCTTGCATCAGCTCTAGAACTTGGGTTTGAATACTGGCATCTAACATGCTCACAGGTTCATCACAAATCACCAGTTGGGGGTGCGTAATTAAGGCGCGGGCGATGGCGACCCGCTGCTGTTGTCCCCCTGAAAGATCCCCTGGAAACCGGTGCTGATAATCTTGGGCAGGGCTGAGGCCCACCTTCTCTAGCATGATATGCATCTGGGCTTGGGTCTCGGCGGTCTTGGCCAGTTGATGAATTAGGAGGGGTTCAGCGACACTCTGCCCAATGGTCATGCGCGGATTGAGACAAGCCCGAGGATCTTGGAAAATCATCTGCATTTGTCGCCGACGCTGGCGCAGTTGTTCACCCTGGAGCTGGGTAAGATTGATCTCCTTAAAGGTAATCTGGCCTGCAGTGGGCCTGATTAATTGCAAAATCGTTCGAGACAACGTACTTTTGCCACAGCCTGATTCCCCTACCAAACCTAAGGTTTCCCCTTGATATAAATCTAGAGAAATATTATCGACGGCCCTGATCACCTGTGCCTCAGTCTCCGTGTTAGTCTCCGCCTTCGCCTTGGTGGGCTCATCCTGCTGCCAGCGATTGATCCCTTGGGAAAGGAGGCCAGCCAGTTGAGACAGAATATTGGTCCCTAAGTTGAAATATTGCTGCACCCCTTGCAATTGTAAAAGCACTTCAGGGTCAGGATCTGGGGGCGAGCCAGAGTTTCCTAAGTCAGCTTGGCTGGAGCTGGCTTGCAAATGGAGCGCTGCTTGAAGTAGGGCTTGAGTATAGGGATGCTGGGGATGGGTAAGAATCTCTTGGGCTGGGCCAAGCTCTACGATTTTGCCCTGGTACATGACAGCGACGCGATCGCAGTACTCACTCACCAAGGCCAGATCATGAGAGATCAACACCAAACCCATTTCTCGCTCGGCACAAAGGCGTGTTAACTCCTGCAATATTTGCGCTGCCACAGTCACATCCAAACTTGTGGTCGGCTCATCAGCCACAATCAACAGGGGGTCTAAGAGTAAGGCCAGGGCGATCGCAACCCGTTGGCGCATTCCCCCACTAAATTCATGGGGATATTGCGTCCAGCGTTCCGGCGGAATCTTAACCGCCGCCAAGGTTGCCAACACCTTCGCCTGGGCTGCTTGGCCCGATAGCTTTGGTTTATGCACCCGCAAGGTCTCAAGACAATGGGCCTTCACACTCATTAAGGGGTTTAAGCGGGTCATCGGGTCCTGGAAAACCAGGGCAATTTGCTCACCACGGAACCGCTGTAAGGCATGATCAGAGAGGGCTAAAACAGAGGCTCCTCCAAAGTGAATATCCCCTTCAATGCGACTGCCCCGAGGCAATAAACGCATCAATCCCCGGCCAATGGTAGATTTGCCACAGCCCGACTCACCCACCAAGCCAAGGCGGTCACCAGGAAACAAATGGAAGGAAACCTGATCCACCGCCCACTCTTGAGTCTGGGATTGATGGCGCTGGTGACCATAGGCAATCCTCAGATTCTCAACCCGCAACAGGACATTTGGATCGGTAATATCAGGTAAGGGGATCATGGTCTAGGAGCTGAGGATAGGGTGAATTGGAGGGTAAACCATCGACAAGCAAGGGAGCCGGTTGATCCCTAGGGCGGAGGAATCGGCTTTGATCTTTGCACGCTGGGTCAATTCATGTCTATGACTGAAGATATATTAATTTTTTCTGTGAATTGCTTTGTTAGCCAACCCTAAAACCGAATTCCCCCACTTCTCAATCGGCCCCCTGGCATCAACTTGATATCCTCTGGCAAGCAAATCAAGATCGCCTGCGCGATGGTTTGCCCTATCATCAACTCTCCCCTACCTGGCAAATGCTGATTCTCGGGGATGGTTCCCCCACTCGTCATCTGCAACTCTTGACGGGTGAGCCAACGGCAGTGGATGTGATTGATATGTCCTTAATTGGCTTGGCACCCGATAATGCCCCAGACTTAATTAAAGTGGTGCCTGGCCCGCGCCTTCGCCGTCAGGTCTGGTTGCGGACTGAATCGGGACAAAGATTAGCCTATGCCACCTCTTGGTGGGAAGCAAGCCATGTGGATGACTATTTGCAAAACCGTTCCCTGCCCATCTGGGCGAGCTTAGCCCATCTGCGCACAGAATTATTTCGGGATATTAGCCTGGTGTTTTGTGGGCGGTCTGCTGAATTATCTGCAGCCTTTGATCACCCCGGTCCCTTTTGGGGGCGCTATTACCTGTTCTGGCATGACGGCCAGCCCCTCACGCTGATTCACGAAGTCTTCTCCCCCCATTTGGAAAAATACCTGGGTCCGGTCCAGCAGAGTAGGTAGGCTAAACCCCAGCACCCCTAACTCAGATCTTGATATTGCCTCTCTTTTCCTAGGCTCCAGAGTTTTGAAAAAAAGGTCTTCTCAACTGCAGATATGCGGTTAAAGTAGGTGAGGATTCTTTACCTTCTTTACTAAAATATTTGTGGCCGAATCATCCCCGAAAGCTCGCCGTTCTCTGGCCAGTATCGCTACCATTGTGGCGATCGCAACCATCATTAGCAAAGTCGCTGGACTAATTCGACAACAAGCGATCGCAGCCCAATTCGGTGTAGGCCCAGAGGTAGATGCCTATAACTTTGCCTATGTGATTCCTAGTTTTTTGTTTATCCTCTTGGGGGGAGTGAACGGCCCCTTCCATAGCTCCGTTGTCAGCGTTCTCGCCAAACATCCTAAAAAAGATGCTGCGGCCTTAATCGAAACCATCAACACCTTAGTGGGTCTGCTCTTACTGATTTTAACGGTGGGGCTGATCCTGACTGCCAGTCCCTTAATTACCCTCTTGGCCCCTGGCGTCTCCGATGATGTGCATCGGATGGCCGTGGAGCAATTGCAAATCATGGCTCCCTTGGCCTTTTTATCGGGACTCATCGGCATTGGCTTTGGCACCTTGGTAGCAGCGGATCAATATTGGCTACCCTCCATTAGCCCCTTATTGTCTAGCTTGACGGTCATTATCGGTGTCCTTTTCTTAACCCAGCAGGTGGGCCCAGCAGTGATGGCTTGGGGAACCTTGGCGGGTGGCATATTGCAGTGGCTTGTGCAAATCCCAGCCCAATGGGGGTCGGGAATGGGGACCCTGCGACTCCGGTTTGACTTTAACCGACCTGGTGTCAAGGAACTGGGCAAGTTAATGGGGCCAGCCACCCTCTCCTCAGGCATGTTACTGATCAGCGTCTCCATTAGCTTATTTTTGCTTCTCAGCTTCCCGAGGGATCTGCCTCCGCCCTCACCTATGCTCAGTTGTTGTTTCTGACACCCCTTGGCATTCTGTCCAATGTCATTTTGGTGCCCTATATGCCTATTTTTGCCCAATTGGCCGCCCCAGAAACTTGGACCGATCTCAAGGATCGCATTCGCCAAAGCTTGGTGCTAACGGCCATGACCATGATGCCGACGGGGGCGTTGATGTCGGTGTTGGCATTGCCTGCGGTGCGGGTTGTTTATAAGCGAGGAGCCTTTGGTGAGTCGGCCTCCCAACTGGTGGCCTCCCTCTTGTTGGTCTACTCCATTGGCATGTTCTTTTATTTGGGCCGAGATATTCTAGTGCGGGTCTTTTACGCCCTAGGAGATGGCAATACCCCCCTCAAAATCAGCTTAATGGGACTGTTTTTTAATGCTGTATTTTGCTTCTTCTTTACCAAAAGCTTTGGAGCAGCGGGATTGGCTATGGCCACCGTTGCGGTGCAGATTCTCTCCATGGCGGCCTTGATCTGGATCTTAAATCATCGGTTACGGGGCTTCTCTTGGCAGGCAAATTGGTCAACCCATCTTGGCCTTGGGAGTGAGTAGCATTCTCTGTGGCCTAGCGGCCTGGGGAACCCTCTATGGTTGTCAGTTCGTTTTGGGTTCTCAAGGGTTTTTAAGACAACTCTTTTCCATGAGTCTCTCGGCAACAGTGGGCTTACTCGTTTTTACTGCCTTGCTGGTACCCCTCAAATTGCCTGAAATGGACTTTTTTATCAATCGACTGCAAGAGCGTTTGCCTTTCCTGCGCTCAGGCAGCTAATTTTGCAAACTTTGACAAGCCTCTGAGGCATTGGTGAAAACAGATGGATACCCCCTACAAACCTTGGAGTCATAAACCCTGGTGGTGCCAACCCTGGTCTATCGTTCTTACAGGCATCGGCTTGATTTTAGGCTCTTGGCTCTTGGCGCACCGGATCTGGTTGACGGCGATCGTAGCCCTGCCAGTGTTGGCCTGGATGGGATTATTCTTGATTGTCTGGCCACGGGCAATGGCCCAGATGATGGCTGAGTCCCAGGACGGGGGAGAATCTTCCGAGCCTTGAAGTTGTTTACTACTCTACCGCAGATATATTTCTTGCTATTGAATCTTTCAGCTGCTCCTATCCCCCTCGCATCGCCTTTGAATTCATAGCATGAAGGAAGAATTTTCAATGTGTACCCTTTATGAAAGCTAGGTGGCCTAGTGGCCGTGGAGTGAGCTGAAGGGAAATTTTAAAATGCACGAATCAAAGCTTCGCTGGCTCGCCCACCCGCCACACCCTGATAGCCTGTTGAGGAAGGTAGGCTGTGAGGTCAGCACTGAGTGCCGATGGACCAAGTGGTAGATTGACATTCAGTGCTGAGATGGGCTAACCAAAAAAATGGGCAGCTGGAACAGAAAATACATAAAGCACTAAGCTAGTCGACAAGTAGTACTAACAAGAACAGATCAGGAAGCGCTTGATCAGCAGTAAAGGAACCACCTTGGCAGTATATTAATTCCAATGCTTTTGTTTGCTATACCGTTCTAACTATCCTGCTGCACCTGAGCCAAGTTAAGTTATCGGCGAGATACAAAGGTTCTTTGAGTCCGATGTGTGGAAAGGTTAGGAAAAGTTGCTACACATAGTTAGGTTTTATGAAGATAAGCATCAGGGAAGCGCACAATGACAAGTCAGAACATAGATTCAATCAAAGCCCTTTTTCAAGACCGCCTGGCTACTCTTGAGCATCTCTTAAAGTCAGCTCAGACGCATTTTGATGGCAGGGAGTCTTTCCTGCAGGAGCGCATTGCGGCTGATATGTTTCCCTTTGGTACACAGATCGTGTTTACTTGCAATCAACCCCGCAACTTTGCTTTGTGGTGTAACGGCCAACCAGCGGACAATCTAAATCCAGAGGTCTTATCTCTGGCACTGGCCTACGAACAGATAGCGAATACCAAAGAACTACTTTTGGGCATTGACGCCAAAGATGAAAAGCTGAGTGAGACGACGCGCATCGATCTTGGTAAGGATCTCTACATCGAGATGTCTGGTAACGCCTATGTGAATGACTTTTTAATGCCCAACTTCTATTTCCATATGGTTACGGCTTACGACATTCTTCGTATGATGGGTGTACCTATTGGAAAACGAGATTATATGATGCACCTGATGCCATTCCTCAAAAAGGTGTGATACCTACTCGAGGGGAGCAGGCGGTTGGCAGCTGCTGGTGTTGAGTTCGAGGTTATCTGTTGCGGCTAATTTGAGCCGATCGATGAACAAGGGTTGCCCCTGCCTGATCCGTTGGCAAGACCAAAACTTCACTGATGTTGACATGGCGAGGGCGAGTCGCAGAGAAGATCACAATCTCAGCAATATCCTCTGGGGTGAGGGGGGTCAGATCGGTATAGACCTTAGCAGCGCGCTCTGTATCTCCATGGAAGCGAACTTGACTAAATTCAGTTTCTACTAGTCCTGGATCAACGCTCGACACCCGCACCGGGGTGCCCAATAGATCTTGCTTCAGTCCTGTGGATATAGCCCGAACTGCTGCCTTCGAGGCACAATAGACATTCCCCTGGGGATAGGTTTGATGGCCAGCAATGGAGCCAATATTGATCACATGACCTTGAGCCCGCTCTACCATGCCAGGGACTAAGGCCCGCGTCACATAGAGTAACCCCTTGAGATTGGTGTCGATCATCTCTTCCCAATCTTGCAGGTTGCCCTCCTGGAGTTTATTTAAGCCCCGACTCAGACCCGCATTGTTGACCAAGATATCCACAGCCTGCCAAGGAGCAGGGAGGGCTTGGAGGCTAGCCTGGACTTGGTGCGATCGCGAATATCTAATTCGATTATTTGGCTCTGGGTACCGAACTCCGACTCAAGCTGCGTGGCGATGGCGGCTAAGCGAGGGCGACGTCGCGCCGCCAAAATTAACCGCACACCCAGAGGAGCAAAGGCGCGGGCGCAGGCAGCACCAATGCCACTACTGGCACCGGTAATCATGACAATTTGGTTGTGAAGGGATAGCATCGTGATTACTCTGACTCTGTCTTTAGGATCAGCCTTTGACGGTGAATATGGAGCAAGTCAAGGCTCTGATGACTAACGGCTTCGAGCATGGTAATCATATGCTCTGGCCGCAGTAGGGTGCCATCATTGCGACAACTGCCGATATAGCTCAGTTGAACCTCTGGCTCGGTTTGGAGCAAGGTTAGGGAAAAAAGGCGATCGCGTAGATTCACCCGTTTCGATTGACCCGATTTGCTGATTTGCTCAAAGGGGATCTCTCCTTGGGCCAATAGCTGTTCGATCCAGGTTTGCCAGGGCTGAGGCTCTCTCAAATCTGGGTTAGCAAGACCCAGGGTTAATCGATACTGGGCCTGATGCACCGCCTGGGTGGCAGAGGCTGCCTTTAGGTCAATCACCTCCACCCGATAGAGGGGGATCTCCGCTGGTAAATACTGAGCAAGGGTCTGGCGAAAGACCTCAGGATCGAGGACTGCCGTTAGTTCAAAATCGACAATTTCTCCGCTGCTGGTTGACCCAAGGCTGAGGGCATTGGCGGGGGCAATCCGAGGGCTGGGATGGAAACCACCAGTGAAGGCAATGGGCAATTGGGCGCGCCGCATGACGCGATCAAACAATCGCAACAGATCCAAATGACTGACAAGGGCCATCTCGCCCTGCTTGCCAAACCAGACCCGCAAGCGTTGGTGGCGATCGCAATTCGGGACAAAATCACCCGCAAACTTGGGAATTGGCAGGGGCGGAACGATCACATTATGGCCAAAGTCAACGCCACAGACCCCACAGTGAGAGCAGCCCTCAAAGGAGCAATCGGGAACTGTAGCCGCTGCTAAGGCCCGCGCTAGATCCTCCTGGAGCCATTGTTTATCAATGCCTGTGTCTAAATGGTCCCAAGGCAGGGGGGCGTTAAGGGCTGGGCTCGCTGGATGAGAGTGATCGGCCTTGAGGTCCTCAGAAGCTGGTGCATCGGTCATCGGTGCATCGGCTGGAGGGGTATCGAAAAGATTCCATTCTCCAGCCTCTACTTGGCGATATTTCCAGGTCAGATTCGCCTCTGTGATCGCAGTTGTCCAAGCGGCAAAGGCTCCCTCCAAGCTCTCCCACCAAGAGTCCATGCCCGCACCGAGTTCCCAGGCCCGCTTGACAACAGGAGCCAAACGGCGATCGCCACGGCCCACAAAATCTTCCATGGCTGAGATCCGCAGATCGGTAAAATTAGCTTTAACGCCCTTAATCTGCCGCAATTCAGCCCTTAAAAGGGCTTGTTTGCGCTCAAACTCTGCCGTCGAAACTGAATGCCATTGAAAGGGGGTATGGGGCTTAGGCGTAAAGTTAGAAATCGTCAGGTTGAAGTTAAGCGGACGACGGCCCCGAGTCTGGCATTCACGGCGGAGCCAGTGAATCGTTTCGGCAATGCCGAGCACATCGGCATCTGTTTCTCCAGGCAGACCAATCATAAAATAGAGTTTCACCTTACTCCAGCCCTCTGCCTGGGCCGTTTGGATGCCCCGCAGCAGCTCGGCATTGGTAAGTCCCTTGTTAATAATGTCCCGCAACCGCTGAGTTCCGGCTTCGGGGGCAAAGGTGAGACCCGTTTTGCGGGTGCCGCCAATGATATTGGCAATATCTTGATCAAATCGATCCACCCGCTGGCTGGGTAAAGACAGGGAAACATTTTGATCCTGAAGCCGATTTTTAATCTCCATGCCCACGGAGGGGAGGGCCAGATAATCTGAACAACTCAAGGACAGGAGGGAAAATTCGTTATATCCCGTGGCCCGCATCCCCGACTCAATGGCTTCTACGACGGTATCTGGATCTACATCCCGTGCTGGGCGAGTCAGCATCCCAGGCTGGCAAAAACGACAGCCCCGTGTACAGCCCCGTCGAATTTCGACGGTGAGCCGATCATGGACAGTTTGGACATAGGGAACCAAACCCACGGCATAAGCGGGCATAGGGTCGGCCACTCGACGCAGAATTCGCTTGGGCACATCGGGCCGCAGCCGATGTACAGAGCCATCAGCAGCCATCTCGTAGAATTGGGGCACGTAGACCCCTGGCACTTGGGCGAGATCTAAGAGCAGGTTTTGGCGGGTTAAGCCTGCTGCTTTGCCCTCTTCGAGGATTAAGCCAATTTCGGGCAGCAGTTCTTCGCCATCCCCAAGGGCAATAAAATCAAAGAAGTCTGCATAGGGTTCGGGGTTAGAGGTGGCGGTTTGCCCCCCAGCAAAAATTAAAGGATAGCTGTGGGCCTCGGCGGGCTGATTTCCCCAGGCAGCCTGGTTGCGTTCTTGCCAGGTGAGCGGAATTCTGGCTAGATCGAGCATCTCTAAGATATTGGTGGCCCCCAATTCATAGCTGAGGCTAAAGCCCAAAATGTCAAACTCCGTAAGGGAGCGTTTAGACTCCACGGCAAACAATGGTGTGGCAGTCTCTCGCAGTCGAGTGGAGAGATCGGCGGCGGGTAGATAGGCGCGATCGCATAATTGCCGGGGCTGAGCATTCAAGATGTTATAGAGAATGATATGCCCCAAATTAGAGGCCCCTACCTCATAGATCTCAGGGTAAGTCAATACCCAGCGCACCTGAGCAGTCTGCCAATCCTTATGCACTGCCCCCAGCTCATTGCCTAGGTAACGAGCGGGCTTCATAATTTTGGACGTTAATAACGATTCAACGGCAACAGCCACAAGCAGCCTCGCAAACAATAGATCCTAAACAAGTCAATCTTTCTGCCTTCAATCATAGTCAATTCCTGGCCAATGCCTGGGGAGGCCATAGAGAAGTTTTGGCCCGTGAGCTAGGCTTCCTCAGACCCATCCATCTGTCATACTAATCAGCAGCCCTTCATTCCCTGGCCCATGGCTGTTTTTGATCTGCAAGCCCCCTTCGAGCCCCAGGGGGATCAACCCCAAGCCATTGCCCAACTAACAGAGATGCTCCAAGCGGGTCATAGCCGCCAAACGCTTTTAGGTGCAACAGGCACTGGTAAAACTTTTACGATGGCCAAGGTCATCGAGAAAATTGGCAAACCCACTTTAATCTTGGCGCATAATAAAACCCTAGCGGCCCAGCTTTGTAACGAGATTCGCTCTTTCTTTCCCAATAACGCGGTTGAGTATTTCATTAGCTATTACGATTACTATCAGCCCGAGGCCTATCTACCAGTCACAGATACCTATATCGAAAAAACGGCCTCCATCAACGAAGAGATCGATATGCTCCGCCATTCGGCAACGCGATCGCTCTTTGAGCGCCCTGATGTAATTGTGGTTGCCTCAATTAGCTGTATCTACGGCTTAGGGATGCCCGCAGAATATCTCAAGGCTTCCCTAAAATTTCAAGTGGGATGCGAACTCGATCAGCGTCAACTCCTGCGTGATCTTACGGCCATTCAATATAGCCGCAACGATATCGACTTAGGGCGGGGACGGTTTCGACTCAAGGGCGATGTCTTAGAAGTTGGGCCAGCCTATGAAGATCGGATCATTCGCATTGAATTCTTTGGCGATCAAGTCGAGGCCCTTCGCTATGTCGATCCCCTCACAGGGGAAACCTTGCAAAGCCTAGAGAGCCTTAATATTTATCCCGCACGCCATTTTGTCACCCCCACAGAGCGCCTCGAAGCTGCAGTGGCCGCCATTGACGCAGAAATGAAGGCCCAAGTCGAGTCCCTAGAAATCGAGGGTAAGCTGCTAGAGGCCCAACGCTTGAGCCAACGGACTCGCTATGATCTAGAAATGCTGAGGGAAGTGGGCTACTGCAATGGGGTAGAAAACTACTCCCGCCACCTCGCCGGACGCCAAGCCGGAGAACCCCCCGAATGCCTAGTGGATTATTTTCCTCAAGACTGGCTGCTGATGGTGGATGAATCCCATGTTTCAGTTCCTCAAATTCGCGGCATGTATAACGGCGATCAAGCCCGCAAAAAAGTCTTAATTGATCATGGATTCCGCCTGCCCAGCGCGGCGGATAATCGCCCCCTCAAATCCGAAGAGTTTTGGCATAAGGTCAATCAATGTGTCTTTGTCTCAGCCACCCCCAGCCAATGGGAACTTGATTTATCTGAGGATCGGATCGTAGAACAGGTGATTCGACCTACGGGAATTGTGGATCCTGAGATCTTTGTGCGGCCCACCACGGGGCAGGTGGATGATTTACTCTCAGAAATCCTGCGGCGCAGCGACCGGCAAGAGCGCAGCCTGATTACCACCTTAACGAAGCGAATGGCTGAGGATCTGGCTGAATATTTTGAGGAACGGGGGGTGCGAGTGCGCTATTTGCACTCAGAGATCAATGCCATTGAGCGCATTGAAATTCTGCGAGATTTAAGAACAGGGGTCTTTGATGTTTTGATTGGGGTGAATTTACTGCGGGAGGGCTTAGACTTGCCCGAGGTTTCCCTAGTGGCGATTCTAGATGCCGATAAGGAGGGGTTCTTGCGTACAGAGCGCTCTTTGATTCAAACCATTGGTCGGGCCGCACGTCATATCCATGGACAGGCAATTCTCTATGCTGACACCCCTCACCCAAAAGCATGGGAAAAAGCCATTGCTGAAACGGATC
>JAAUUW010000185.1 GCA_012030735.1 Acaryochloridaceae cyanobacterium SU_2_1 | reverse complement strand
ATGAAGACAGTTGTTTGACCATTTTCTTCTTGGTCTTACAGCGTGACCATGCCAAGCATGACCGTCTCAAATCTGTGGCGAAAAAATAAGGACACTAACGAGCTTTAGTCCTCTTTCAATCTTGGTTGAGAACAACCTAGACAGAATTAGTAATAAGAATAATTTCCCTAGAGATAGTATTTTTTCCTGTTTATAGATATATTTTTATGGTTAGGTGACAGTTTTCGGTTCTATCTAGGGCACACTCACAAAGAGGGGCCAAATCTCTTGCGGTGGCATTGCCCAATAGAAGCTACTCTCAAATCTAGGATAATCTTTACTTGTAATAGGCAAGTTGTACTATGCAAGTTTAATGTTCCAATTCTTAATAGTGGATGCAGGAGTTACGCGTGGCAGGTCACAAAATCCTAGTCATTGATGACAGTAAAGTTATTCGCATGCGAGTCCGGGATATGCTACCGGAAGGTGACTTCCAGGTTTTAGAGGCCAAGGACGGTGCAGAGGGCCTAAATTTGATTCGCCGAGAGCGACCTAACCTGATTATGTTAGACTTCTTGCTCCCCCGAGTGAGCGGTTGGGAGGTCTATCAAGAACTGCAGAACGAACATGATTTGCAGGCTATTCCCTTGGTGATCATGTCCGGTCGCAAGGAAGAAGTGACCGATAAACTCACTGAACCCTTTGAGTTCTTCGAATTTATTGAAAAGCCCTTCGAAAAGAATCAATTGCAAGAGGCAATTAAGGGGGCCATCAATAAATCTCGATTGCCACGCATCAGAACTGAAACCTCACAACCTACTGCACCGAGCATCAATGATGCTGAGGTCTCTCAACTGCGCCAGCAAGTCGAAGCCATGTCTGCCCATACTGCCGAAATGGCCCAACTGCGGCAACAGGTTCAATCCATGGAGCAAGAAATCGCGAACCTTAAGCGCGCTCTTACTCAGCTAGTCACCTTTGTCAAACAGAAACTATAGCTAGCTTCTTTAGCCCTAGATTGCAGGCTTCTTGGCGCTAGTCCAGAATGCGACGACCTTCTAAGGCTCTGGCTAGGGTCACCTCGTCGGCATATTCTAGATCTCCACCCATGGGTAGGCCGAAGGCAATGCGGGTTACTCGGGTGAAGGGTTTGAGCAATTGCCCCACATATAGGGTGGTGGTTTCCCCTTCCACGCTGGGATTGATGGCGAGAATTACTTCTGTGGTCTTTGCTTGACTGACCCGACGGATAAGGGCCTGGATATTAAGTTGATCGGGACCGATCCCATCCATCGGTGAAATGAGACCCCCTAACACATGGTATTGACCGCGAAATTCTCGGGTTTTTTCTAAGGCAATCACATCTCTGGAGTCGGCAACTACACAAATGGTCGTCTTATCGCGGTTAGGGGCACGGCAAAGATCACAAACTGGCTCTGCCGAAAGATGAAAGCAAACGGAGCAGAACCCTACTTGTTGTTTGGCCTCTATCAGGGCCTGGGCTAGGGCCTCTACTTCAGTTAGAGGACGTTTGAGGATATGCAGAGCAAGTCGCTGAGCTGTTTTGGGGCCTACGCCGGGAAGCCGTTGTAGTTGTTCGACTAAGCGAGCTAGGGGACGGGTATAAACGGTACTCAAGTCACGGTTCCTAGGCTAAACAATAAATGGCTCGGTATTTTATGGCTAAACGATCAACGCTATTTCACGGCTAGAGACCCGCCATGAAATAGCGTTGATCGTTGATTTTTAAGATCTCTCACCTAAGTCGGTAAGGCGGCAGACCGTAGCGCGCTGATGATTTGTTGATTGGCTTTGGGGAAGGGATAGTCATCTAGCTCCGCAAGGGTGACCCAACGAATTTCATCACAGGCAAGGGCCTGGGGCTCACCTTCGATGTGATGGCAATGATGAACGATCAGGGTGACTTTGAAATGGGTATAGGCGTGATCAAGGGTGATTAAGTGATCGCCAACGGCAACCTTGATGCCGAGTTCCTCGGTAACTTCTCGGCAAATACAGTCGCGGACGGATTCTGGCGGTTCGACCTTGCCACCTGGAAATTCCCATAACCCGCCTAACAACCCTGCCTGGGGTCGCTTGTCAATTAAGATTTGGTTGTGATCATTCCAGATCACGGCTACACCGATTTGCTTGTGGGGCAGGGGGGCACGGGGTTCGGTCATGGGCAGCAGATGTTGCAGTTGATGTTGATGGGCCTGGCAAAGGGTAACCAAGGACAGCGATCGCAGCTTGGGTGTTTGGGTGTACAAACCGTTGCCCCCAGATCCATTAAAGCTTGGTTGAAGTCTCTAGGGTACTCTGGATCTAAAAAAAATTCAGAGGCTTTCCATAACTCTGGCAAAATCTTTTTAGGGGACGATCAAGGGCCAAAAGCCTTGCTAAAACTCGCTTGACGTTGCCATCTAAAATTGGGGTTGGTTGATTATAGGCAGCACTCAAAATCCCACCAGCTGTGGTTCGACCAATGCCTGGTAAGCTTAAAACCACTTCTAGCTCCTGGGGAAATTGGCCAGCAAAATCTGCCACCAAGATCTGAGCCGCTTGATGTAAATGGCGGGCGCGGGCATAATAACCCAAGCCTTCCCAGAGCTTGAGAACTTCTTGCTGAGCCGCTGCCCCTAGCTTAGGAATCGTGGGGAACTTTGCCAACCAACGGTGATAGTAAGGCAGTACCGTATTGACCTGTGTTTGCTGCAACATGATCTCAGAAACCCAAATCCCATAGGGATCTAAGGTTTTGCGCCAAGGCAGATCGCGGCCTTCTTGCTGATACCAAGCAAGTAAACTGCTACGCAAAGCCAAGGCGGGCCAATCGGCTAGAGTGACCAAGGGTTTCTTTGAGGCCACAGATGATGCTCCACAGAAACAGAGTCTAGATCGGCAGAGTTACAAGGCTGGGTTTAACTGGCTAAGTATTCAGAGATATCAGCTTTATGTTTGCGCAGCTTACCAAGGGCTTCCCGTTCGATTTGGCGGACTCGCTCGCGGCTAATGCTGAGTTGTTCGCCAATTTTAGCGAGGGTGAGGGGTTGACCATCAGCTAGACCAAACCGCAAGCTGAGTACTTGCTGCTGCTGGTCTGTTAGCTCAGACATTAAGCGCTCTAAGTCTCTCCGCAAAGAAGCCTGCAAAGTATAGTGTTCTGGTGATTCTGTGGGGTCTTCGATTAATTCACCTAACTCCGTATCTTGGTTGTCGCCAACACGAACATCCAAAGAGAGGGGGAGTCGAGCGCGCTCTAGATATTCCCGCACTTGCTTGGGGGTTAACTCTAGCTCTATGGCTAGCTCAGCAACCGTTGCAGCCCGCCCTAGTTTTTGAGAAAGGTGGCGCTGGGTTTTTTTGATCTTGTTCAGTTTTTCCGTGATGTGGATTGGCAGGCGAATGGTTCGCCCTTTCTCTGCGATCGCCCGCGTAATCGCTTGTCTAATCCACCAGTAGGCATAGGTTGAGAAGCGATATCCCTTGGTGGGATCAAATTTTTCTACCCCGCGCTGCATGCCAATGGTGCCCTCTTGAATCAGGTCTAGCAGATCCACATTGCGTTTAATGTATTTTTTAGCAACGGAGACCACTAACCTGAGATTGGCTTCTACCATTTCCGCTTGGCCGCTTCACCCTGACTGAGGGCAATCTGCAGCGTTTCTTCTGAAATTTGGGCCGCTAAGGACCATTCACTAGGGGTGGGTTGACGGTCTAGCTCTTCGGTGAGGCGATCGCAAACCTGCTGCAGCTCATTGAGGTATTGCACCTGTTTTCCAAGGGTAATTTCTTCCTCATGGGTGAGCAGAGGGACACGACCAATCTCACGGAGATAGGCTCTGACAGAATCTTTAGCAGTTTCTTTTGTTTTCATTTATTGGCGTTCTCAGAACTGAGGAACGAGGGTAAAGGGTAAGGCCAAACCAGTAAGAGATAGCAATCTACAAGTTTCAAGGGGCAAAATTCTCTAGTCAGGCTATCCAGGGTTCAGGTGGCAATAACTCTGTAGAATAGCTGGTTTTTAAGTCATCGAATGTCAATATTAATACGATCACTTCATAAAACTGTCCAGAAGCATCTTTTCAGTATAGTAGGCTTGATGTTAACAGTTGTAACATTTATTTAAGCCATCTTTACATTTGAATTTAATTTTTAAGAATTTTAATCTGGCCCAGACAAGCTGATCGAGTCGAGACTGGACGCTCCATCTACAGTAGCTGAAGCCCAAGCGGGTCTATGGGCCAGGCTCTAGATTCCCGTTGTCGAGCATGAATTTTATGACCATCCCCAATGCCAATATTCAAGGGATAAGGGAGGAATC
>JAAUUW010000042.1 GCA_012030735.1 Acaryochloridaceae cyanobacterium SU_2_1 | reverse complement strand
TGCGATCGCAATCCCCAAAACCACCCCAATCAAAACATCAACTCGATGCTGGCGCAGCCACTTAGAAAACGATAGGCGCACCCCTCTCAGGTCAATTCCGTTTAGGTTGTTCATTTCTATCTATTTGGCACAATTGGGCAAAGAGTAACTGTAAACAAACTGTGATGGATTTGTACCTATTCTCGACTGCTAATTTGCTGAGCGGGCACTCCTGCAACAATTGCATAAGGTTCTACACTTTTGGTGACCACAGCTCCTGCACCGATTACAGCCCCTTGCCCAATCGTGCAACCATCCAAAATAGTGACTCCTGCTCCAATCCAGACATCATCCTCAATGATAATTCCCTTCGTAGTGGGGGTCTGTTCTCTAAAAGGAATCTGCCGATCTTTGAAGCCGTAATTAACCGGGATAATCGTTACCTGAGGTCCAATTAAAACGCCATTACCAATAATCAGATCACCATGCCCATACAGCGCTGAAAAGGAATTGATAAAAGATGAGTCGCCAATTCTTATGGTGCCCCCATAAGTGCGGAGAATGACAAAGGAGCTAATTAAGGTGCGATCGCCAATGATAATCTTGGAGGAATCAGTATCAACAGGATCGACTTCCAATGCTGCATACTTACAAATCGTTGTTCCCTTCCCTAAATAAATATGTTTTCTGTCTCCGCGCATATCCGTTAAGAGGCTTATATTAGAACCTCTACCAATTGCACCTAACCTAGACTTCTGGTAACACCAGATCGAAGATTTTAAAATTAACCAAAGATTCATTAGAAGCACTCACTCTATTACGTCAAAAGCAGTCAAATAGTGATAATTTTTCCACTCAGACGAAATTTCTTAAAACTTTTATTTGCTTAAAAACAAAAGTCAAAGCAATAGAACAAGTTAAGGCAACTAGAAATTTTATCACTGCCCCCAACCCTGGAATTATCTGAGATAAAGAGTCCAAAAAGCTTGTATGATCTGTGAAAAAAATATGAAATCCATAAATTCCTAGGGAATACTGAGATATCAACCTAATTATTGTAGGTACTCTTTGAGTAAATAGTAAAGCCAGATATAAAAGTAGCCAGGAAACAAAAGTCAGAGAAAGTCTTGCATAGTGTGGAAATAGCCTCGATCTATCAGGAAAATTTTCAAATATTTTCCATTCAATTATCATAAACAATACTGCAAGAATAGATAAGCTAAGCATTTTTAGCTTGAGTGAAGTAGACAAGTTTTCTAATTTTCCCTCACCAAATTCTAGTGCGACAATTGCAGCTATAAAAATATAAGGTAGAAAGTTGAAATAATTAATAATTTGACTAAACGACTCACGCCTATTCAATAAATCAATTATTGGGAAGGAAAAAACTAAAACACTAGACAAAAAAAGTAAATAATAACTTAGTTTCTTAGCCGACGTTTTTTTTACATGATCCATTAGGTAATTGAAAGATTGAGCAATAGCGGTCAAAAACAATAAGCAGGGGAAAAAGTAGAAAATGGTATGACCACCACTTACGATAAAAAGAATAAACCTATCAAACGATGACAATCCAAGTTTGATTGCTTCAATATTTCCAAATAAAGCATCAAATAAAGTTTTTGAAATCATCCAAAATAAGTACAAAGAAATAAGTTTAGGAAAGCGTTTTTGGGTAAAATAATGGGAACCAAATTTTTTACTATTAATAAAAAACAAAAACAAAGAAATTTGAATAAAAACAGGAACAGCAACATAGCCGACATTCATAGTCAAGATATTTGAAACAAAAGACCACTGAGTTTTTCCTGACAAAAGATTAAAGATATTAGAATGAAGCGCAACTACAACCACAGAGAAGATTGCACGCAAAAAATCAAATCCCGTAAATCTATTTTCTGACTTTTGCTTAAGGTAGTCTTTAGTTATCTCTAGAGAATAATCTTTATCCATATTGGCAGCTTTTCTATGCTTTAATTATCTTCTAAACGAAATTTCTTAATCCCTTAGTTTTCCTAAACACAAGAGTTAAGCTAATGGACATGATTAAAACTAACAAAAACTCAGCTATGATAGATAAGCCTGGCACTAAATGAGAAAGTGGGGTGAGAACATTTTGATCGCCTGAAAAGAAAACATTGGTAAAGAAAAGATGAAAAGCATAGATACCTAAAGAACATTGTGAGATCAACTTAATAATCGCAGGAGGTTTTCGAGTCGATAAGAGAGCAACATAAAGTAAAAGCCACGAGCCAAAAACCAGAGAAAGTCTTGTGTAGTTTAAGTTATTACTAAAATTCCATTCAAACAGAATAAATGCTGTAAACAAAAAAAGCAAGCTATATAATTTCAATTTAGGAAAAGAAGCTAATTGCTCAAACTTGCCTTCATCCATCTCCTGAGCAGTGATAGCTGTAGTAAAGATATAAGGAAGAAAATTCAGAGGATTGTAATTCCATTTTGCAATATTGGATATTGTATGTATGACGGCAACCTCTGAACTAGTTGAACCTAGTATTGAAAAAGAAAAAATGAGAAAACAAGAAGAACTTAGTAAAGAGTAATTAATTTTTGTTTTTAGAGAAGATTTTTTTATGTTCTTAAAAAGAAAAACTAGAGCTTGTGCAAGAGTCGTAGTAAAAATAAGTGAGAAGAAAAAATATAAGGGTGAATTGCCTCCACTTACTATAAATTCAAATATTTTTCTTGCAGATAGGATTTCTGAATTATTGACTTCAACTTGTCCTCTAAATAAAACCTTCAATATAGTTAACGAAGTCACCCAAAAAAGGTAAAGTAAAATTAGTTTGGAGAGTCGTTTTTGGATAAAATATTTTATCCCTATTTGCTTGCTCTTAATGTAGAATAAGAAAAGGGAAATTTGAAAGAAAACTGGAACCGCAATATAGCTAAAATTTGCGTATAGAATCCCTGTTAAAGCAGGCATACCCATTATGGTTGCGAGGAAAAATAGCTCTGCATGATCTGCTACTATTGCCATGGAAAAAATGGCTCGCAAAAAATCAAATCCTTCAAATCTTTGTGTTTTTGTCTCCAGCAATTTTTCGTCAAGAGAATTATTCATATTAGCTATTCAACTGAAACCTCCCAAGTTTTTGCCCATTTCTACTCATCTCTAATAATTGCATATAGGCTTTATCAAAGCATTGACCAATGATTTGATAACTTGCAGTCGTAAAATGAACATAGTCTTGCAAAGGTAAATCGTCTGTTGTCACCATTACAGAAAATGGCAACCGAACTTGACACTGCTGTTTTTTGACCACGTCCCAATTTTTAAACCTTTTAGGTTCTGTATTAGTGCCAATTTGGGCAAAAACCACAGGCAACTCAGGTAAGTTCAAATCCCTTCGCCAATCCCGGATCAAAATCGCAAAGGCATCTGCCCATTGACGGGACAAAAACGTTCTCTGGGGATCCTCTTTGGGATCTATAGCATCAATTTCTCCTTGAAAATACAGGAAACCAGCAACCTCTCCCATCATCAAAGCCGCACGTATCCGTTTGAGACAAGACCCATAAAGTGTATTGTCGTTTAACTGTCTCCGCCACTCGTGGATTGAAGAACCCCCTTTAGCGCAGGGTATTAGACCGATTACCATCTCAGGGTGCTGTTCTAAAAGAGTGTTGGCAAAAGACATCGCTGGACTAAAGCCGGCAGATTGGTCTTCAGACACGGAGTCAACCTGATTCCTTGGATCGTCCATCGGCTCTTTTGCTAACTTCCAGTGATAATCATTACCAAAGACATAGATTCTAGGGTGAGTTGCCATTCTGGAGTTCGGAAGTTCCCCCATGCCAGACATATTGGATTGTCCGGCAAGGATAAATAACTTTAGTTTGCCTTGATGCTCTTCAAGAATACCGCCTTCACTTACCTCTGCTGTGTACCCCTGGGAACTGGTCTGGGATCCTACACCAAGACTCTTAAGGGTATTTTTGACACCATAGCTTTTTTCTAAAATAGTCCCCAAGATCAAGCCCATGGCAAAAACAATCACTACGCTATATACTTGCTTGGATTTCATTTTGGTTAATTTATCAGATTAAGCACAATTGTTCATATCTAGCCTTTGAGAGAATGTCCTCCAACTTGGAAATTGTAATGCCTAGTAATCTTACAATTTTGTAATCTTTTAGGTGAGTCAGCAGCAGTTCTTTGGCTAGGGTGAATATCTCTGTAGCATTTTACAAGCCTTTACTGACGGTAAGGCTACGGGTGATCTGTTGATAATCAGAATATTTAATTTTGAGCGTCAGGGTCTGGCCCACTTGCTGATGTTGATCTAAACGCAGCTTGATTGTGTGAGCCAATTTTTCGAGTTCAATACCCATAGCCTCTAGGCTCGGTAAATCTTCTACAAAGCTCTGCTCTACACCAATGGATTGACGAAGGCGATCGGGGTTGACTGGCCGATCATCTTTTCCTCTCGTGACCTCGTAGTAGTAGTGGCCAACCTTGCCGAAACGCTCCACTAATTGTCGTTCAGACCAGTTTTAAGTCTGCACCGGTGTGGATGCCGAGACTATGCATTCTGGCTCCTGTTGCCTTGCCAATACCCGGAAATTACGCGATCGCGCACACTCTGAATCGTTAGCGACTGTCCTCGTGGCATTCCGGCTGATGCTTCTGGGTGAGTTGGGTTTTGAGCGGTCCTTGCAGATGAGCTCAGTAGTTACATTTATTTCTCTCTACAAGAAGGAACAAAACTACCGTCATCATAGAGACTAAAGCGCCTCAGGATAATGCTCCTGGGATCACTTTGCAACGGCTGACTGCGGTCGAGAAACTCTAGAGAAGCAAGGCTATCAGTAGAGCTGCTAAGTTTAGGAACTCTCCTCTATCCAGCCTTCGATGTTCCGTGTAGGTATACGGATCATGGGATGCTCGAACAGAACTTCTAGAGCTGCCTCTCCGCCAGCTTGTAGAGCACGCTGCAATCTCGCTTGCAGCGTCGTATTCATTTTGATGGCAGATTCTACGGATTGCTCAGCAGCACCACTCTCTAGTTTTGCTTGGGCAACGACATCTAAAACATTTTGGACATCGTTTCTTAAGGACAGAAAATCTTGCTCTGTCATCAGCAAGCTAGGCATTGGAGACGATTGGGGAGGTGCAGCTAAACGCTGAACTACGCCAGCCACATCCACACCCGTTGTATGGCGGAGTTGCTCTAAAAATGCAGCTGTTTTGGTGGCAGTTCCACCAGCCCTTGTATCCACAACTGTTAGATTTTGGACTTTAACCTCAGGCACTGTAGCTGACAAAGTAGACAGCAATACCTCTAGTTTTTGCAACAAAAAAATATCACGGGCGTTTGTCCCTGCTTTTTTCCATGACTCGGCAAGATACATCGTCCCCTCTGCCTGGGCTTTACCCTCTTCTATAATGCGAGCCGCATCTCCTTGCGCGCGTGCGATGGACTGCTTACAGTCAGCCTCAGCAGGTGCCACCACATCAGCTTGCAACTGTTGTTCTACCTGCTTAATGCGCTCTTGCTGGACAGGAATCTCAGCTTCGATACGGGCCAATTCGGCGGCAATTTCCGCTTGGGCCTCAGCAATCACTGCTTCCCGCATGGTCACCGCATCTTGTAGCCGTCGTTTGGCTTCGGCTTCGGCAATCCCAATATCTCTTTCTAGGCGCTTAAGGGCGGTAATTTTCTCATTTTCAGCAGCTTGAATGGTAGATTCTGCTTGAGCTTCGGCTTCGGAAATGCGAGCATCTCGTTGGAGATCGGCCTGTTGCTTGCGACCAATGGAGTCTAAGTAGCGGACATCATCTGTAATATTTTGAATTTGTAGGGTATCTAAAACGAGGCCCAACTGTTCTAGATCATCTTCGGCTTCTTCTAGTAGGCTTTTAGCAAAGGCGATTTGATCTTCATTCACCTGTTCTGGTGTGAGGCTGGCAAGGACGCCTCTGAGATTACCTTCTAGGGTTTCCTTGGCCATTTGCTCAATTTCTTTGCGGCTTTTGCCGAGTAATCGCTCGATGGCATTATGAATTGTCGGTTCTTGGCCAGCAATTTTAATATTAGCCACGCCTTCTACGGTGAGAGGAATACCTCCCTTGGAATAGGCGTTGGCCACTCGCAAGTCAATAATCATATTGGTGAGTTCCATGCGCAAGGCTCGCTCTAACAAAGGAACTCGGATGCTACTTCCACCCTTGACGAGGCGATAGCCGACCCGTCTGCCATCGGCGGCTTGATGGGTGCTGCCCGCAAAAATCAAAATCTCACTGGGTTGGCAAATGTAATATAGATTGCGGATCACTAGGGCGATCGCACCTGTACCTAACCCGAAAATACTGAGCAGGGCAATAATAGGTTCCATTTTCTAGTCTCCTTCAGGTGCTTGCTGACGTTTCAGGGTGCCTGTGACATCAATGCCGAGGGTTTGATCGACCCGTTCTAAAAATTGACGCACAATGTCAGGATAGGCATTGACTAACCCAGCAATGGCTTGACCATCCCCGTTATCAATGACATTAATGCGCTCTAACTGAACTCGGTGGGGAATATCGGCTGCTTGTTTGAGCACCATTTCAATTTGCTGGAGCAAAAACACCTCCGTGGCATCGGTCCCCGTTTTTGCCAGACTTGGGAGAACATATCGTTGACCTGGGCCGCTGCTTTTGCATTTTCACCTAAACTAGCCGCAGCACCCCGTGCATGCAGTGTTTTAGCTTGGCGCTGGGCCTCAGCGGGTAAAACCTGGTCGGCCTCTAAGCGAAGACGTTCTAAGTCAGCACGCATGGCTTGCAATTTTTGTTCGGCTCGGGCTCGGGCTTCATTGCCGGCAGCAATAGTACGCTCTTCTTCAGATTTGGCTTTTTGCTCTAATTCAGCTTTGATTTTCCGCAGTTCATTTTGGCGCTGTTGAACCGTTGATCGGGCTTCGGTTTTAGCAATCTCAGAGCGCTGTTGGCATTCGGCCTCAATTCGCTCCGCTTCTCCCATGGCATGAGACTCAGCAATCTCGGCATCTCGAACAATTTGGGCAATTTGCCGACGACCAATGGAACTAAGGTAGTCCACTTCGTCGGCAACGCTTTGAATTTTGAGGGTATCGAGTTGCAGCCCGAGCTTGGTGAGTTCTCGGGAGACATCCTGGGCAATGCGTTCGGCAAATTGGAGGCGATCTTCGTTGATTTGCTCGGGTGTGAGCAGAGCGACAACCCCCCGCAGATTTCCTTCCAGGGTTTCCCTAGCGACGCGGAGAATTTCTTTGCGATCGCGATCTAAAAACCGTTCAATCGCATTTCCCACCACCGCTCGATCACCAGAGATTTTAACATTTGCGATCGCTTGGATATCCAGAGGAGTGCCCCCTCTAGAATAAGCATTCTTGACTTCTACTGGGACTGGCATCGTGGTCATATCCATGACCTTAACCGTTTCCAAAATAGGAATGGAAATCACCCGTCCGCCAAAAATGACTCGATATCCCACGGTCTGCCCATCCTTCGTCCGATGTTTGCGCCCTGAGAGAATCAAGATTTCATTGGGGTTACAGATCCGCAACAAGCTTTTAAGGCACCAAACCGCTAGAATCACCACGAAAATGGACAGCGCAATAGGCACAGTCGGCGATCCTTGATCGGAATTGATTTTAGTTGAAGATTGAACTTGAGCAATCAATTCTGGAGGATTTTGCTGCTGAGATTTCCCCAGAAATGGCTCACCAACTAATTTACTCATAAACTCGATTTCCCCTTAATCATTACGGTTATTATCGATAAAAACTCTTGCGGATCACCCCTCTAAAACAACCGTTACGGTCTGTCTGTAGACCCAGTGCTTGGCAATCATCCCCTACCCCGATCCAAAAGACCAGGATCCTGATTAAAGGTTTCACTAGACACCACCCACACCTGACTATCTTGGGTGCCTACCACAAACACCTGCTCACCAGGCTCAAAGGTTTTTAGATCATCTGTTAACGCTACCATGTCCAAAATATTACCCTTGACCTGCAAACGAACCTTACCCCGACTGCTAGCATCAAAGGGAATCTCAACAGTAGCCATCAAACCCATCAGATCCTCTTGACTCACCAAGCTATCAGCCTGCTGACCCCGTAGATACAACAAGACACTCGACATCGCTGTGCCACAGATTAACCCCACTCCTAAGGCGATGGCGAAAATAATTGGTGCAGAGAACGGAGCGGACAGCCTAGATAGCAGCAGCCCCGTCAGACCAAAAAAGCAACTACCAAAGGTCCAAAATTTTAGACTTTTGATCAGTCTCAGCAGAGGCAATTTCCGCAACCCTCGCCGCCCTCGGCCCCGTCGTGGTGAAAAACTAGATCGAGAAGGATGAGGACTATCGAAGATCTCTAGATCAGAATCAAGTTCACATTCAAAATCCATGCCATCCAAGCCCCCTACCATTGCTAGGATCACAAAGATGCCACCTATGATAAAACAAAGCCAGTAAAGGGTCATGCCTGCTAACTAAATCAGCTATCCCAATCTTAGGCATGGCTATTCCCAATTGCCTAATCTTCGCCATGATTTGTTATGGTCTCTTTTTTACCGAGACCGCTAGATCCAAGGCAACATCGATCGGTGAGACTCAATGACAGCTACCTAGAACTAGCCGAAGCATCGGAACTTAAGGTGACGACATCTCAAGGGGCTTGGATCCTTGGCAACCGATATTATTAGCAATGGTCATCAAGAGTTGGGTCCTTCACAGGGACAGGATCATATCCACCTGGATGCCAAGGATGGCAGCGAAGGAAGTCGTCGGCAGGCCAGAACAGTGCCCCGCAAAGCGCCATGGTGAGTAATGGCTTCAATAGCATAGGCAGAGCAGGTCGGCTGAAATCGACAAGTCGGCAAGCTGAGGGGTGAAATAAAGAGTTGATAGCCCCGAATTAAGCCCACTAAAATAGTTTTCATGTTTCAACCACCCTCACCTCATATAACTTGCGGTTCGCCTGCCAAGCTGAGAGAGAACCGAACAGCCACTATCCTCACCGATCCCATGCTTGCGTCTATTCTATAGGATCGCTATCAACAAAAAAGCAGGGATGCCCTTTAAGGGCATCCCTGCTCAACAAGACTGAAACCTAAATCGGTGGGTAAAATACCTATCCCTTACCCAAAGAACTAACCAAATCCTCAAGGGTTAGAGCGCAACTACCATAGGGCTTCGATCGGAGGCGCAGGTGTAGGAGTAGGAGGGGGTTCAAACCCACCCGTAGGAATTGGTTCCGGGACTGGAGGGGCAGCAAAGGGCGGCGCAGCTGCTTTGCCTAGGCAAACCTTTTCCGCCCAGGTATTTGCATATCGCGTCACAATAACGTCTCGGCCTGGCTCTAGACCTAAGCGAGAAATAGTGCCCTGGGAAATTCGGGTGTCAACAGGTGTACCGCCTGTGGGCAAAATGGTGACTGTTTGAGTGGCTGGATCGATGTCAGTGATTGTGCCGCGAAGGACTTCTGAAACAGCGGGAGGTTGGACTCTAGTAATTTGATCGCTTTTGTCAACGTCAAAGCCCACCAACTCACCAGGGGTGAGAGAACTTCCAGCACCTGGAGGAACAGAATAGGTCTTAGAAGCGCCATCCAAGGTACGGACAACAAGATTTTGGCCATCAAAGGAGCTAACTAAACCATAGTTGGCGTTGCTAGATAGAGGCTCAATGGCAGCTGTCTGGGCATGGCCAATGTTTGCTGAGCCAAAGGATAGTATGCCCGTAGCAAGAACTGTTAATCCTGCGCTCGTTAATATATTTTTCATAGGTGTTCTCTTGCAATACTTGTGGTGAACGCTAGTTACCCCCGGCCAATATACCCTAGATTATGCCTTAAAAACTCAAATATGCCTAGGTCTAGCGGTAAATAAGGACAAATACATCAAATAACATTATGCATACTAAAGCGTCTTTATCCATCCGTGTACAGTTGTTTCCTTAGGAATTGGTATCAATCAAAATTGATGATTTTGCCTGAAATCCTGAGCTAGAAAGGGCTAAAACAGTTGATTGCTCATCTTGGACTCGAAATTGAGCCCCTAAGCGCACCAGTTGACTTTGGTATTGGCCCTTAATTTTGGCAATCACCGAGACTTTGCCATTGCTCTCTTCACCAGCTTGTTGGCGCAAAATTTCTTTGAGTCGCTGTTGCTGTTGGATATTAGCAGCCTCATGGGCAGGTATTTCTACCATAACCAGTTTCACTTCTTCGATGGGTTCAGCATCTTCAATAATCATTTGCACTCGATCATCTCGGCGATCCACCTTGCCCCAAATCATCAAACGCCGGTCTGTTTCTAGATAGCTGCCAATCCGCTCAAAGCTGCGCGGAAAGACAACAGCTTCTGCTTTGCCTGATAGGTCTTCCATTTGCAGGATAGCCATCCGATCTCCCTTTTTGGTGATAATTGGTTTGACTTCTGTGAGGAGAACAATGGCACTGACTGAGATTTTTTCGGGCTGATCTTCGATATCGGCAAGGTTGATCGGTGCCATTAACTTTGCAGTTTTCTCAATTTCACGCAGGGGATGATTAGAAATATAAAATCCAAGGATTTCTTTTTCTAAGCGGAGTTTTTCTGACTCAGGGAAGTCGGCTACAGGCTCTGCTTTAGGGGCTGCTTCATAGGAGGCTGTGGGCTGGGATGTTTCGTTGACTTCCATTATGTCAAACAGGTTACCTTGGCCAATGGATCGGTCTTTGGCCCGTGATTGGGCCCAGTCGATGATCAGGTCTAAATCATGGACGAGTTGGTTGCGATTGGCATCGAAGGCATCAAGGGCACCGCTATAGATTAAAGCTTCGAGGGCGCGGCGGTTGACGACTCGGGCATCGACAAGATCGCATAATTGCGCCAGGGAGACAAAGGCTCCCTCTGCCTCACGAACTGTCAAAATTGCTTCAATAGCGCCTTGACCAAGGTTACGCACGGCAGACAAACCAAACAGAATTCGGTTTTCTAAGGGTGTGAAATCCACCCCAGAGCGGTTGACATCTGGGGGGTCCACTTCAATGCCCATGCTCAAGGCCGTGGCAATATATTTTTGGACCTTGTCTTGATCCCCGCTATTGGCGGTGAGCAGGGCCGCCATGTATTCAACGGGATAATTCGCTTTAAGGTAGGCGGTTTGATAGGTCACATATCCATAGGCAGTGGAATGAGATTTATTAAAGCAATTAGACGCTACCCAGCCATTGGCAATCAGAAAGTTATGATCTTGGGCAACCCCGAGATCATAGACAGGTTGCATGCCTAGAGATCGGCAACTGACAATTTTGACCATCACAGTGCACCTAAGGTTGAGCAATAACTAGGGTATTAAGATCCCTATTCTGGCTAGGGATGCCTCAAGTTTAAGGCATCATACCCCTGGATCTGGAGGGTTATTTTCGGAAATAGCTCACTCCGGTTCCCCCTTAAGTCGCGACAATGTTTTGTTTAATCACAACCTCTCGGAGGGCCATCATTTCTTGGAATAACGGGGTGGGCAATGCTGCTTCTACAGGCCAAACCCCCGGTTGCTTGAGTCTTTGACTCAAGATCAACTGTGCAATGCTACCGGTGCCATAGCCTGCTGCGATCGCAGTGTCTGGCAGAACCAAACTGGAGGAAGCTTGGGCAGAGCGCCCCGCCCGCAAGCCCGTGACTTGGGAGCGAATGGCCACCCCAGTCCCACTCCATCGATTGGTGAATTGGGTGGTCACGAATCCCGCCCAGGCTAAAAACTCAATCACTCGACGCTCTCGCAACCAAGTTTTGGGCAACCAATGGGCCAAGGCCCAGGTAAGACCGTTATAGATCGCGGGCACTGAGCCAAATTTGGTCACCACAGATTGCACCGCAAAAGATTGGGTCAGGGTTAATCGCTCGGGAACATCGAACCAAAAGACCTTCACGGGGCCATAGGGGGGCGGAAATGGGATGGTTTCGCACTCACTATAGGGCTGCACTTGTTGCCATCGTCCCTCTAGCCATGCATGAAAGGGATGCTGCAACCCAAGGAAGGTGGTACGCATGATCGTGATTCCAGCACCCCCAGTCCCAGCTACCACATAACTCAGATGGATGTTCTGGGGTTGGTCCAAGGTTTCTACATCCTGGCGAACCATGCTATTGGAAATCCCTGGGAAAATACCCGTATTGACGATTGCAGTTACCCCTGCTGCCACCGCTTGGTCATGCCATTGGCGGGCCTGCTCGGTAAAAGAAGGATGATCGCTGACATCCAAATAATTCACCTGATGCTGAATGCAGAGTTCTAACACTTGAGTGTTGCGATCTTGAAAGGGACCTGCGCAATGGATCACGAGATCTTGGGGTGCGATCGCAGCTTCCACTGCCTTCCTATCTGCCAGGTCAAGCACTTGGAACTGTACCTGCGGCCCTAGATCTAACGCGATAGCTGAGCCAGTCTGAGCAGTAGTGCTGGTAATAGTCAAGCCAATCTGCTGATATTGGAGGAGATCCATAGCCACATTGCGACCAATGCGGCCCGCACCCCCGATAATTAACACCTGTTTCATCGGCAAATCGACCAAGGGGCTATTCAGGATCTACCCACATCCCATCCGCCTTAATTAAATTAATTAACTCTTCCACCCCTTGAGCCTCTGGAACCTTTTTCACTTCTTCCTTACCCCGATAAAGCGAGATAAACCCCGGTTGCTTACCCACATAGCCATAATCAGCATCTGCCATCTCTCCAGGGCCGTTAACGATACAACCCATCACAGCAATATCTAGCCCCGTCAGATGACTGGTTGCCGACCGGACTTGGTGCAAAACCTCCTCTAGGTTAAAGAGAGTTCGACCACAGGAGGGGCAAGCCACATATTCAACCATCGTCTTGCGCAGACCCAAGGCTTGCAAAATGCTATAGCAAACCGGAATTTCCTTTTCAGGGGCTTCAGTTAATGAAACCCTAAGGGTATCGCCAATACCATCGGCCAATAAGGTCGCGATCCCTGCCGTAGACTTGATGCGGCCATATTCTCCATCGCCTGCCTCTGTTACCCCCAAATGCAAGGGATAGTCCATCCCCAACTCATCCATGCGCCGAGCCATTAGTCGATAGGCAGCAAGCATCACCGGCACCCGAGAAGCCTTCATGGAAATGACCAGATTATTAAAGTCTAGAGATTGGCAAATACGAATAAATTCCAGCGCCGACTCCACCATGCCCTCGGGTGTATCGCCATAGGTGAATAACATCCGTTCTGCCAGAGAACCATGGTTGACGCCAATGCGCATCGCCTTGCCTTGATCTCGGAGGGAAATGACCAATGGTTCCAAGGTTTCGCGGATTTTCTGGCCTATATCATCAAACTCCGCTTGGCTAAATTCGCTGCGATCATCCTTGGCTTTTTCGAACACATATAGCCCCGGATTAATGCGAACCTTATCGACATGCTTGGCAACTTCTAAGGCGATTTTCATGCCGTTATGATGAACATCAGCCACGAGGGGAACGGCCTGATAGGTAGTTGCTAAGATCTCTTTGATCCGGGCAAGGGCTTTAGCATGGGCCATACTCGGCACGGTTACCCGCACAATTTCACAACCCAATTCATGCAGACGCCGAATCGCAGCAACGGATCCTGGGATATCGAGGGTATCTTCATTGATCATCGACTGGACAACGACAGGATGACCACCACCGATAATCACTGAACCCACTGGAACAGGACGGGTCTGACGTCGAACAATAGAGCTAGAAACAGAAGCTGGAGGATCGCCAGAGGAATCGATGGTAGGGTTGCTTAAAGTCTGCATAGCAAATTAACTTGACCGCGACAAACAAAATTGGCAAGCCGTAGACATCTACAACTCACCTCCTAGCTTGCCATAATTTGCTCTCTGTTTGGGCTCCCTTATTCGTTCCTTAAGTATGGCTGCGCAATCTACAGTCTGCCCTCCAGCCCTGGCTTAATCTACAGCTGTGGAGCCAGAGGGACACACAATGCCAGATTGGACAAGCTTTGGGGTTGCGGGTGGTTTGCGGGACGGTTCGTTAGACTTACAGATTGTGACCACTGGCAGCTTGGCCTTTCGAGCATAGACGGCCCCAGTGTAGCTAAAGATACCAGGTTGTTTGGCGATCGCAACCACAATGGCCTTATGATCATTAGCAGTCAAAATTTGCAAGCGATACTCATCCGTCTCAGCGGGTAAATTCAAGTTCAACTCTTGCAAGTTAGCGGTGAATCGACCCGTCACTAATTGGGTTGCTTGTTGCGACTGCAGAATATTACCCACATAGGTTTGGCCAGCATCTTGCTTAGCAATTGACCCTTTTTCATTGACCTCCTTTTGCACCTTACTAATCAGATCCTTCTCTGCTGCTGCAGTTGACTCTGTGGGGGGCTGCTTAGTCTGGGTCTTGGATATCGGTTGAGTTGAAGTAGATGGCTTTGGCTGTTGACTAGGACTAGCTTGATCCGGTTGAGTAGAATCACCGACCGGTGAAGAGGGACTTGCTGGCGAATGGCTGCCCTTGGGGGCTGAGGATTGCTGAGGGCCAAACCAGGAGCAGCTGACCAGCAAACCCGCTGCTAAACTACCCAAGAAAGCCAGTTGGAGCAGATTCCGTTCAGACCTGATCATCATCACCTTAACTATCCAGCATTAACACCATGGGTTTACCAGTGGATTGTGCCCAAATTGGACGACAGAAGCATCAAAGCTATTTGGCTGGGGCCTAAGACTCAACTTTCCCCATCAAGGTCAAGCGCCAGCAGCAAGGAAAAGCTTTAATTTGCCAACTTGTAGCAATTAGCACTTTTTGGTAGCTGGCTCTAGTTGAAGATAGTAGCGAGCGTGCTTAAAAGATGGCTTTTTACAGGGTCATTGTCCAAAGCGAATTTATTTTTATGTCACTATCAACCTAATAGCTGCAGTATTTGCCATATTTTTAGGTTCTAATCAAGGGTTTAGCCTAAAAAACCATGAATGATCCTGTCTTCCCTGTTACCTACTCTACTTTGGCATGTGATGCTTTAGCCGCCAAGGTATTGCCTCGCTATGACATCGAAGACATTCTGGATTGTCAACTATGGCATCGAGGGTTAAGCGATGTCTATATGATAGAAACCGGCGCTGGCCCCTATGTGCTGAGGGTTTCCCAGGCTCATTGGCGATCTAAATCCGAAATCGATTTTGAGCTAGAACTATTGGTTTTTCTACAAGAGCGGGGTATCCCTGTTGCCCACCCCTTAGCCACGAGGGAGGGGCAGCGTTCGATTGAAATCAACGCACCTGAAGGCCAACGCTATGCCACTTTATTTGCCTTCGCCCCCGGACATGTTCCTTTGGGTGATTTAAATGAGTGCCAAGGGAAAAATTGGGAGAAACCATCGGTCAGCTGCATCAAGTCGCCATGGATTTTCATAGCCAAGCCTATCGGCAACCCTTGACCCTCGATTATCTATTAGACGATTCTCTAGAGGCTATCGCCCCTTTTATGCAAGATCAGCCTCAAGACATTCATGATTTAGTTGAGATCATCTCCCAGGTCAAATCTCAGCTGCAGACCATGCCAACAGAGCCGCCCTTTTGGTCTGTCTGTTGGGGAGATCCCCATAGTGGCAATGCCCATTTCACAGAGGACAATCAAGTCACTCTCTTTGACTTTGATCAATGTGGCTATGGCTGGCGAGCCTTTGAATTAGCAAAGTTTATGAATGTTTCTATTCGCACAGGTATCAGCCAAACTGTCCGTGATGCTTTTCTTGAGGGCTATCAAGCTATTCAGCCCGTCACCCCTCAAGAACAAAATTCCTTACAGGCCTTTTCTCAAGTTGCTCATATATGGCAATGGGCAATTAGCCTGAACTCCGCTAAGGTTCACGACTACAGTCGATTAGATGGTAGTTTCTTTCGCTATCGCTTGCAACAACTTAAACAGTTGTCTTCTCCAGAGTGGCAATTGTTTTGAAGAAAATTCCTGAACTGACCCTGCTCATTCGCTGGCTAGATCAGGGTATTGCCTAGAACTCAAAGCAGAGGAGTCACAATCCATTCCCCTATCTCTATTCTGCTTAGCCTACCTTCACTATTTTTCTATCCACTGCCTTTAGGTAGCTGCGACAATTGGGACAGCGCTTGAGGGTAGGGGGAACCGATTGTTGCAGACCACATTTAGGACAAGCCCCACGGGCAACAGACCATTGTAAAAAGACCCCCAGAATGGATAGTCCACCCCAGATTGGGAAAATAGCCCATAGCCAAGGGCGAGGGACTTGGGGAACAAGAACCAGAATTGTGCCGATCAAGAGAGTTAGAACGCTGGCCCAACCTACGCCACCAACAACCCGCATAATATTGGTATAGGGTTCTTCTATGGCCAGATCAGAAGAAACATCAGTGCCTTTGGTCATGAATAGAGAGTTTGTAGAGCAACGACTTTAAAATCCTACCCCGAACGTTAGTTTAAAAACACCGCAGCATTGATGGGATAGTCTTTTCGGCTTTTGACTCCAGGGACCTTAAGCATTTTTGATCAACTCTGATAGCGAACTTAGAAAATACGAACGTACAGAGCAAGTCCCCTAGCACTAGAGTAATAAAATCCGCTATCTCAGTTTCAAGCAACCTTGAGTCTAGAGAGTTTTTAAATATTCCAACAAGTCTGCCATCTCGGCGGGGCTAGCTTGAAACTTAGGCATGGGCGGGGTTTTGCCACTTGTGATTTGATAAATCAAGCCTACCTGGGAACGGCGATTAGAGACATGTCTGAGGCTCGGGCCGACCTTGCCGTTACCCGAGCTACCGTGGCAATCGGAGCAATTGAGCTGAAAAATGGCGTTGCCGCGTGGTACTTGACCTTGATATGCAAGCACATCCCGCACATAGGGATCTGAAAGGCGAATCTGATAGACCCCAAAGATGACAACCGTGAGTGCAATGGCCCAAGCTAACAAGACCAACAATGCTTTCTGAAGGCTCAGCTCAGGATTTAATGTTTGTTCCTCTAGGACAGGATCTGCCAAAATAACCACTAAAAACGACTGAACTATTTAGATCTTAAGATTTTATGCAAAAAATAATAATAAATCTTAATATAACTTTCGGTTTTAGAGTTCAGTTTTCTGGAGGTTCATGACTGAAGCTGATCTGTCTGTAGAGTCTGGGACAGTTTGCTGCGGCTATTCAGCACAGCCCAAATTGAGGCTTTGAAAGAAACTAGCATTATTAGCAGACTCTGCCTGAACAATGGTGGCTGTGAGTTGCACCTTCGGATAGCATTGATAATCCACCAAAAAGGGGAAAAAGTAGCTGGTTCCATCATGGCTACCCAATTTCAGTGGACGGGTATGCACGATGTTCCAGTCGGAGACAGGCCCTGTTGCTGGATAGTCATAGCCTGGCGCATGTATGGCGAGCAAGAGATTAGCCGCAGCGGAGGGGAGATCTCCGGTGGTGCCTTTGACCTTGACCATGATCAACAGATCCATGTCTAAGCCATAGGGATTTTCTCGCTGTTCGAGGGACGTCAATTGGTTGCTGCGGCGGTTAAGTACTTTCACCTCAATGCCTTCAATGACGTACCCCCTCAAGCTATTGGCAGAGACAGGCTGAGAGCTAGTCGGTTGATTGTTAGAGCGATTGGGCTGTAGCCCAGGGCTGGGCTGTTTCAATTCAGAAATTAAAAACTTTCCCAGTACCTTGCTCACCGTGCTGCCCTTTGCCACCTCGCCGTCGGCAATGAAGTCGTCATTGGTGTCGATGAGGATGGTGTTGGTTAAGAAGGTACATCGTAATTCGATTTGATCTAATTCTGGACGCTCCCGAAGTTCTAATTCGCCTGCCCAGCTACCGCAGTCTTGTTGAATTGCCCGAGTTTGATCAACATAACGAGTTTGCAAGATTTCAGAATAAGTAGACCGAGCCGGAAAGGGACTCAAAAAGCTTTGCTCATCACCTGGGAAGGGTAATAAGGCTTGGGTTAAACCAAAGCGATCGCCCTTTGTTAATTGGGCATCCCAGCAGACAAAGCGAACTGTTTGGCCGCCCAGTTCATTGGCAATCACAGACATGGACAAGCGCGATCGCGACTACAATTTAATTTGGCCTGGGGCCATTTTTGCTGGAGACTGCGCTGCAGTTGGGCACAGTCTTGGGGGCCACAATCGCCCAGTACTGGGGGCCAGGGATGGCGGGAGGGATGCGGGCGGTCGCGAGCTCGGTGGAGCGGTTTTCTGGGGAGAACTGACATTAGGTTGAACTTGGGGAAGAGACGGTTGAGCGATGGTCATTGCTGTCCATAGGGGTGTGGTTGCGATCGCAACTCCCCAAACCTTTAAGCCAGTCTTCATGTTGATTGCTCTGTGATAGATTTCTTGAGGGTAAGCCTTGCTCGATCCCTCAATATAAATGGCCTTGGAGCCGCTAGTCAAAACCAAACCTCGCGCTAGTCGCGCGGAAGTGTCTGTTCCGGTCTAGATTGAGTCGCACCTCAGGAGGAGCAATTCATGGCATGGTGAAGAAGGACAAGCATTAACCCTTCAGAAGCAAGATGATGACCGAAAACCCAACCCCCTCTGTAGTCGTGGTAGGAGCCGGATGGGCTGGCTTAGGCGCTACCGATCACTTAGTTTCTCAAGGCTATGATGTCACCTTATTAGAAGCAGGGGCTTACCTCGGTGGTCTGGTGGCGGGTTGGCAAACAACTGCTGGACGTCCGGTAGAAGCAGGGATCCATGGCTTTTGGTATCCCTATAAAAATATTTTTGAACTAGTAGATCGCCTTGGTTTAGATCCCTTCACACCTTGGACCCGCTCCTGCCAATATTCTCCCCAGGGGCTAGAGGCAGAGTCTCCCATCTTTCAGGATCAGCCCCGCTTACCCATGCCCTTGGGCACCTTTGCCTATCCTCGATTTCCCCGCTTACCCCTACAGGATCGGCTATCGGCCTTTAGCATGATGTATCCGGTGATTGATTTTGATAACTCGGATCAAGCCTGGCAACGCTATGATGCCATGACTGCCCGTGAACTTTTCAAGAGCTATGGGGTTTCGGCTCGCCTCTATCGAGAGGCCTTTGAACCCATGCTCTTGGTGGGGTTATTTGCGCCTGGTGAGCAATGTTCGGCGGCGGCGGCCCTGGGAATGCTCTACTATTTCATTTTGGCCCATCAACCGGATTTCGATGTGGTCTGGTGTCGCGGGACAGTCGGTGAACAGATCTTTCGGCCCTGGTGCGATCGCATCACCGCAGCGGGCGGCAAAATCCTCACCCAACGACCGGTGACCGACTTGCAGCTAGATGAGCAGGGACAAGTCAAGGCCGTCCTCTGTGGAGAGGAGCGATTTACTGCCGATGCCGTCGTTTTTGCCGTGGGCATCTCAGGTTTCCAAAAAATTCTGCGCAGTAGTAGCGTCCTACAGCAACATTCGCAATTTCGCAATTTGATGAATTTAGGGGCAGTTGATGTTTTAGCTACCCGTCTCTGGTTCGATCGCCAGGTCACCGTCCCCCAACCCGCCAATGCCTGCTTCGGCTTTCACCCCACCACCGGATCAACCTTCTTTAATCTCAATGCCCTCCACGACGACTATCGCCACCAAACAGAGACCGTCATTGAAGCCGATTTTTATCATGCTAATCAGCTCTTACCCCTGGGAGATCAAGAACTTATCAACCTCGTTCAACAAGACCTCGCCACTTGTATCCCTGGGTTCCGAAATGCCCAAGTTATAGATGCCAGTGTGATTCGTCTACCCCGAGCCGTGACCCATTTTGCCCCCGGCAGTTATCAATACCTATTACCGGCCTCGACCCCAATCAACAATTTATTTGTCAGCGGCGACTGGGTGGTTAATCGTCATGGTTCCTGGTCTCAAGAAAAAGCCTATGTCACTGGCTTAGAGGCCGCCAACCATGTGATTAATCGCTGCGGCCAGGGCCAGCCCGCCACCATTATTCCCGTCGAAGCCGATGAACCCCATATTCAAATAGCCCGTGGTTTGAACCAATTCCTGCGGGGCATAGAATCCAATCTAATTCCTCGATGGGGTCTACCTTAATCGTCCTATTCACCTCCCTTGGGGCCAGATCTGTAGCGGTCTGGCTAAAGAATAGAATTAAGGACTGCATCATACCAATCACCAATCCCAACACCCCTCCCAAAATCACAATTGCCCGCAACTCAGTTTGAACAATCCCTTGAATGGCAGCTTCTAAATCTTCAGGAGCAGTGCGCTTCACCCGTTCGACAATCACCTGATTCAAGTTCAAAATGGGTAGAGCTTGGGTAACAATCATGGCTAAATCTCGCTCTAAATAGTGCTCTAAAATCCGAGCTAAATCTTGGCTAATGGCTTGCAAAGAGCTAGCCACCACCTCAGAGGTTTGCAAACGATTCACGACTAAGCTGGCAATTTCATCCCAATTGAGTGAACTACCCAGGCTTTGGACAACGGTAATTCC
The DNA here is from genome assembly GCA_012030735.1 of Acaryochloridaceae cyanobacterium SU_2_1. Lineage (GTDB taxonomy): Bacteria > Cyanobacteriota > Cyanobacteriia > Thermosynechococcales > Thermosynechococcaceae > Acaryochloris. The sequence goes on along the minus strand of JAAUUW010000042.1, from coordinate 1,152 downwards.
CTTGCTTTGAGTATAGCTACGCACACTTTGTCTAAACTGCTGGCGCAGTTGTCGAACCGTCCGCACAGGCAGATTCTGCAAAGATAAACTAGCCAACCACTCGATAAAGCGCTGGCGAATCCCTAAGGAATTCAATAACTCTGCCAAAAGAGCATTGCAAGCCAATTTCTCCTCAATACAAAAAGTGCGAAACCGCACCAATGCACTCTCGACTCCCACCATATTAGCCATCAGCCAGTAGGTTCCACTGGTCTTGGCGCGCAGGTCTTGATCAAGAATGGCAATGTTGCGATCGGTCAAGAAATCAATCAACACTAAACGCACGGCATCAGGAGGCAGTAAGACTCGAATAACCCAGTCTGCAAGTTGTGCGGCTTGCTCTCGCTCAGTTGTAAATCGAGTAACACCTGATCAAAAACTTGATCCAGTTGCTCCTGCAAGAAATCTTGGCGATGGGCCAAAGCGGCTACCACCCGAGGCAAAGACTGATCAGCAAAGTCCCGGAGGATGTTAGCTAAAATCTGGGTGGTTTGCTGCTCCTGTGCCGATTTAACTTGTTCTAAGGCTAAGGTTAGTAACCAGAGAATCCCCCCTGCCACCCGCTCCCTTTGTAAGAGTCGCTGGGCAATTCCTTGCAGCTCTGCTGGCGTCAGCAGAGAGGTCATGATGGCACTGGCAATTCGCTCAGCCAAACGGTCTTGATTGCGGGGGATCAATCCGGGGGTAAAGGGGAGGGTCAGATCGCCTATTTTTATGGGCCGATAGGGCTTAAAGAGCATTGAAATTGCTAAGTCATTGGTGAAATAGCCAATAATGCCCCCGGCAATGGGCGGCACAATTAAAACACCAAGGGTAGACCAGTCCAAATTCAATCAAACTCCTCCAGAACAACTGTAATAAGGGCCATGGGATGAGCATCGGCAAAGAATAGGTGCGGCATCAGCAATTCTCTCTACACAAAGCTTATCTTCAAATTGCGGCCCTCAGCCTTTGTCCCCAGAGAGAGATCCTAGGGCTAGTCCCCGAGGCTACGGTGTACACACAAGTCTGAATTAGACTGTAAGGAAGCCGTATAGAGCATCATAAAGATATGGAAAATCCCATTTTGATTCATGAAGACCTTATCGATGGCACGACCTTTGGTGACCTTCG
>JAAUUW010000041.1 GCA_012030735.1 Acaryochloridaceae cyanobacterium SU_2_1 | reverse complement strand
GGATGGAAGGGGTATCAGTCTCAAAGACCTCCAGGTACAGCAACTCTAACCCACGGCCTGAAACGGTTTGAGGCTATGTTCTTTGCATGGGAAATAGCTCAAAACCGACTTGTGTGTACACCGTAGGTCCCCGAGGCCACCCCTCTTAATCTCAGTGGCGGCCTATTGCTAAACAGGAGCACCCATAGGGAGGATGAAATTCTGAGTCGGGCTGACATGCGTTGACTGCGAATCCATTGTGAATAACTGACTGACATCCTCAGGTTTTAGAGGTCTAGAGAACAGATATCCCTGGGCAAATTCGCATCCCATTTCCAGCAAGTACTGTTTCTGGGTTTCAGTTTCTACCCCCTCAGCGACGACTGCCATTTGCAAGTTATGGCCCAAGGTGACAATTGTGCGGACAATGGCGAGGCCGTTTTCTTGATCCATCCGCGACACAAAGGAATAGTCTACCTTCAACACATCTAGGGGAAATGAATATAAATAACTCAATGAGGAATAACCGGTGCCAAAATCATCAATTGCCAACTTGATGCCTAGTTCTTTGAGATGGTTGAGCCGTTTAGAAATATGGGTGGCATTGTTAATAATCACCCCCTCCGTGATTTCTAGCTTTAAGTGACTGGGCGGCAGACCTGTTTCTTCAATCACTTGGGACACTTTTTCGCAGAAGTCAGTCTGCAAAAATTGTTTAGCCGAAATATTCACATTGATGGTGAGGTCAGCAGCAGCATAGGCTTTTCGCCAGTCTGCCATTTGTTGGCAGGCCGAGGCGAGTACCCACCAGTCAATGGGGATCATTAACCCCGCCTCTTCGGCCACAGGAATAAATTCTGCTGGAGATACCAGACCCCGTACGGGATGTTCCCAACGCAATAAAGCTTCAAAGCCGACTAAGGTTTGAGTGCTGAGGCTCAAGATGGGTTGATAGACCAGAGAGAATTCTTGGTTTGCGATCGCCCGCTGTAAATCCACTTCAATTTGCAACTGACTATTGACTTGAATCCGCATTCCCGAACTGAAGAGTTGATAGCGATTTTTGCCCTGCTGCTTCGCACGATACATAGCTGTATCTGCATCTTGGAGCAATTCATTGGGCGTGGCAGAGCCTGAGCTAGCCAAAGCAATACCAATACTGGCACTGGTATAAAGCTCCATGCCCTCCAGACAAAAAGTTTTCATTCAAACCCTGTAAAATTCTCTGGGCAATCTCCTCTACATTGATATCGATTTCTGATCTGCTGATCAAAATGGCAAATTCATCTCCACCAAACCGAGCCACGATATCCTCTTGGCGTAAGCAAGCCTGGAGTCGTTGAGAAACCTTAATTAATAGCTGATCCCCGACGGCATGTCCCAAACTATCATTGACTAGCTTAAAGCGGTCTAAATCTAGAAAAAACACAGCAAAGGAGCGATCTTGATTGCGCTCAAAACAGTTGAAGGCTTGCTGCAACCGATCCATAAACAAGGCTCGATTCGGCAGTCCCGTCATCTGATCATGAAGGGCCTGATACTCCAATTTAGCGCGGGCATCATAATAGGCCGTCACATCGGTTTGCGATCCAGCAATTCGAATGGGAGTATACTGGGCATCCCGCTGGGCTATCCCTCGACAGCGAAACCATAGGTACCGCCCATCTTGATGGAGCATCCGGTATTCACAGGAAAATTGCTGACTTTCACCTTGAAGATGTAAAGAGAGTTGCTCGATCACTTGCTCTCGATCATAGTCGTGAATCCGATCAAACCAGGCCTCGGGAGTATTAGGAATTTCCTGATCACTACAGCCCAGCATCCATTTCCAACGATCTGAAAAATAAATATGGTTGTTTTTTAAATCCCAGTCCCATAGCCCATCATTGGCACCTCGAGCTGCTGCGGCATAGCGTGCTTCACTCTGCCGCAAGGCTTGCTCGACTTGTCGATGCCGACTGATATCAATTAAATAGCTGCGGATGAGTTTACTGGGCAAAATGCTATAGATAGCTTGTTCATATGTGCCAGGTCCAATTTGTACTTCCCGGACCACATATTCAGCTTGTGCTTCCAATAATGTTTGGTAAAGATTGTCGGTAAGGGGATGTCGAGAGACATTTCGCAGCTCTGGAAATTCTAAGAGAGCGGCGGGGTTAATGTAGGTAATTTGACCCTCTAAGTCTGATTCGATAATCGGTAAGGGTGTTAATTCCGGAAAGGAAGATAATCGGGTCAGTAAGGCATCGGCGGGGTTACTGGGCTGGAGGCTGCTGGGGATGTCGCTGAGCAATTCTGACCCTGTATAGGTCACTTTATGGAACAGAGTTGAACGGGGCTGGATGTCTTTCCTCGGAATTGGAAGGGGCAGCTTGAGAACTTGCTGAAGGGGATCAATTTTGGAATCAGCTAAGTTAATCGTAGAAAAATAAGTGGCCTGTACCTCTGTGCCAAAGGAGATGACATCGCGATCTTGGAGATCATGGATCAAGCAACGCTCACCATTAATCCACAGGCCATTATTGCTCCGTCGCCCATTGAGATCACCATCAATGATCCGAAAAGATAGCCCTTGGGTCTTGGGGTCGCCAACCCGCAATAAAAAGGCATGATGCCGCGAAACTGTGCGATTCTCTAACACAATCGCATTGGCTTTATGGCGACCAATGGTATAGGTCGCATTTTCTAGGGAAATTAGCTGCCTTTGTTGCTGGCTTTCAATCGCCAAAATATGATAGGTCCTTTGTAGGACCCCTTGAGCTTGCTCAGACTCGCTCGGCTTTTTGTCATCTTTGGGTTGACGACGGACAGCTAGGGTATAGTCTTCTTCTAGCAAAGGATTGGGGTCGAACATAGGGTAAGAATAGTTTCAGTCTGGGGAAGCAAGCAGGTACTGAATCAAAAACAGTTGGTGAAGCCTCAGGCCTAAGGTCACGCTTGTTTCTAGTATGCCCAAGCTACTTGAGCTGCGAAACAGTCTACAGTCTATAGATCCAGAGGGTTACCCCACAGGAGACTATGTTATTGCTAAGCAATCTTAAAGACTGGTGGGAATTCTCTACATCAGCCCTACACTCAACGAAAGAGCAGAAACGTTACCCTCTAAAGGAGACCCTTCCAATTTGGGCCTCCTAACAGTAAGCCCTCATCGAGACAACCGCTATGCAACAAGGTTCAAAGACAAACTGGCAAGTCGGGGCCCTCTTTGGTATTCCTGTTTATATCGACTCCTCTTGGTTCCTGATTTTGGCCTTGGTGACCTTTGCCAATGGGCTTTCTTGGCAGCAGTTATATCCCCAATGGTTCATGGGTATTGCCTGGGCTCTGGGCTTGGCGATGGCATTGCTGCTGTTTGTGTCTGTACTCCTCCATGAGCTGGGGCATAGTTTGGTGGCTCGCTCCCAGGGAATTAAGGTGAATTCGATTACTTTGTTTATGTTTGGTGGAGTTGCCTCTATTGATGATGAGGCCAAAACCCCTGGCCGAGCCTTTCAAGTTGCGATCGCTGGCCCCCTTGTCAGCCTCTGCCTCTTTACCCTGATGGCTCTCTTGGCAACCCTGCCCCCAGAGGCGAGTCCCGGGCAAGTCTTACTCGAAAACCTCGCCGATATCAACTTAGTTTTAGCCCTGTTTAATTTGATTCCAGGCTTGCCCTTAGACGGCGGGCAAATTCTCAAAGCCCTGGTTTGGAAAGCCACAGGAAACCGATTCCAAGGGGTGCGGTGGGCCGCCCGTACAGGCCAAGCCTTAGGATGGCTAGCGATCACCTTGGGGTTGCTGATCACCTTTTTGATGGGCAATTTAACGGGAATTTGGATGACGATGCTCGGCTGGTTCGGGCTACGCAATGCCTATACCTATGAACGCTATACCCAACTGCAAGAGGCCCTATTGCAGTTGCAGGCCGAAGATGCCATGACTCGTGATTTTCGGGTCGTGGATGCCACAAAGTCCCTGCGCCAATTTGCAGATCATTACCTCTTAGATACGGTGCAACAATCTACTTATTTTGCAGCATCTGATGGACGGTACCGCGGCATGGTAAATCTGGATAGCTTGAATATGATTGAGCGGAGTCAATGGGATCTCCAGTCGATTGCATCAGTGGTACAACCGCTACAAGAGATTTCTACCGTTAGGCAAAATACGCCAATGACGGAGGTGATTGAGCGCCTAGAAGCAGAACATTTACCATTAATTACGGTGCTCTCTCCTGCCGATGCGGTGGCTGGCATTATCGACCGCGGCGATGCTGTAAAAGCCCTTGCCAAAAAGCTGAATTTGCCGATTTCTGAAGCTGATATTCGGCGAATCAAGGAAGAAGGAAGCTATCCCCATTCCCTACAACTGCCTGCGATTGCCCGCACGGTGATGGCCGATTTAGTCGCCCCTAAGACAGCAGCCAAATCCAGCTCTAACTGATCGATGCTTGCTCTTCCTCAAAAAAAGACAACCCTAAAGCGGGAACAACGAGTCACCAGCGCCCATGGAAGACCCCCCTCAAGATCTAACCGTCGCTGATCTGGGTGAACAGCAGTTGCTCCAGCGGTTATATCGGTTTTGCGCCGCGGAGATGGTGGGGGATGATGGAGCAGTGCTCACCCCCCAAGGGGATCATTTGCTGGTGGTGACCACGGATATGTTGGTGGAGGGGGTTCATTTTAGCGATCGCACCACCTCCCCTGAGGATATTGGCTGGCGATCCGCCGCGGCCAACCTGTCGGACTTAGCCGCCATGGGTGCCAGCCCCCTGGGCCTCACTCTCAGCCTCGGCTTACCTGCAACTCAATCAATCCATTGGCTAGAATCTTTATATACAGGGATGGCCGACTGCCTCCGCACCTATCAGACAGCCATTATCGGTGGGGATCTCTGCCAAGCCCCCTTAACCGTCCTTAGTATTACTGCGGTGGGAGAGTTGCTCCCCCACCATCAAATTTTGCGTTCCACAGCGCAGCCTGGGGATGCAATTGTGATCTCCGGTCCCCATGGCATGGCGCGAGCTGGCTTAGAAAGCTTATTAAATCCTAGTTGGGATCACAGACTAACTCCGGACCAGCGACTAGCCTATCGTCAGGCCCATCAACGGCCAGAACCGCGCTTAGATCTACTCCCCTATCTGCGGCAACTTTGCCCCACAAGGGTAACCGGGATGGATAGCAGTGATGGCTTGGCCGATGCCATTTTACAGATTTGTCGTGCGAGTCAAGTCGGGGCCATCTTAAACCAGGATCTGATTTCCCTGGCTGGCTTAGCACAGAGCAGCTTAAGCCCTGCTCAGCAGCTAGAATGGGTATTATACGGGGGTGAAGATTTTGAGTTAGTGCTCTGTTTACCGCCAAGCCCAGCCCAACAGTTGGTGCAAGCCTTAGGACAAGGGGCTGCCATTGTCGGCCACACCACAGAGACCCAATGGGTTGGACTGATTGATGCAGAGGGTAACCGGCAACCCTTAGAGATCGATCAAGGGTTTCAGCATTTTAGGCAATGATATACCGCCAGTCGGGTAGACAGTCCCTCCTTCTAACGAATTCTGGGGTCTATTAGAATTTAAGCCTACGGAGAGTTCAGACTAAGGCCTTCTCTAATTGTTGCCTTGCTTGATCCAGTGCCTCCGCTAACTTACTTGGATCTCGTCCACCTGCTTGGGCTAAGTTGGGACGACCGCCACCGCCACCACCGCATTGTTTTGCGATCGCACCCACAAATTTCCCAGCCTGCAGACCCTGTTCGATCACCTTCGGACTAAAGGCCGCTACCAGACTTACCTTACCTTCCGCAGGCACAGACCCCAGAACCACAGCCCCTTCGCCTAGTTTTTGCAGTAATCGTTCCGCAGCCGTTTTTAGGGACTCTGGATCAACCCCTTCCAGTTGAGACACAAGGACTTTAACGGCACCTACCGATTCAGCCTGATCCAGAAGCTGCTCAGACTTAACTAGCGCTAGCTCTGCCTTGAGGGCATCCAGCTGCTTCTGAGTTGTTTTCAGATCCGTTTGCAGAGTCGTAATTCGCTCTGGCAGTTCTTCCGGCTTAGCCTTAAATCGATCGCTCAAATCCCGAACCACCGCATCTCGGACATTTAGATAATCCAATACTGCTGGACCAGCAATGGCTTCAATCCGACGTACGCCGGAAGCCACTCCTGCTTCTGCCACAACTTTGAACAGGCCAATTTCTGAGGTGTTACGGACATGGGTACCACCACAGAGTTCCATCGATACGCCAGGGACATCCATCACTCGCACTTCGGCCCCATATTTTTCACCAAACATAGCCACAGCTCCTTTGGCCTTGGCCTCGGCAATGGGCATCACATTGGTTTCAGTGGAATGGGCTTCCGCAATCCAGGTGTTGATTTGGGTTTCAACTTCTTGAATCTGGGCTGGGGTAATAGGCTGATGATAGTTGAAGTCAAACCGCAGCCGATCAAAGGAAACTAATGATCCCGCTTGGCCAATGGATGCATCGACAATATTCTTGAGGGCAGCTTGCAGAAGGTGCGTTGCCGTGTGATGGGCTTGCACCTGGCGGCGACAGGCCAAGTCAATTTGGGCCGTGAGTGACACTCCTGTTTTCAAGGTGCCTCGTTCAATGCGGCCATAGTGGACAAAGATACCCGATTCTTTCTGCACATCTTCGATCCGCACCACCACCTCTTTGCCATTGAGGTAGCCGCGATCGCCAATTTGTCCCCCTGATTCTGCGTAGAAGGGGGTTTGATCGAGGGCAATCTGTACCTCAGTGCCTGCCTTGGCCTGATCAACGGCTTCTCCTGCTACCAAAAGGGCGACAACTTTGGCTGTAGCTGAGAAATCCGTATATCCCAAAAAATTAGTGGGGTGGATCTGTTCTGCGAGTTGCTCGAGGGTACTTTGTGCCGTGAGATCGATAGTTTCATGGGCATTGCGGGCGCGATCGCGTTGCTGCTCCATCTCTTTAGCAAACCCCTCTTCATCTACAGTGAGGCCCTGTTCTGCAGCAATTTCTTGGGTTAACTCCAAGGGAAATCCGTGGGTATCGTAGAGGGTAAAGGCATCTTCCCCAGAGATTTGTTTGGGCTTTTTGGCCATAATGTCGGCCAAGAGTTTCTCACCACGATTGAGGGTGGTTAAGAATTGCGATTCTTCCCGCTCCAACTCAGCTTTGATGATTTTTCCCGTTCCCGCACTTCAGGATAGGCAACCTCCAGAGAGGCGATCGCCGTTTCAGCGACTTGGGTAATAAATGCCCCGTCAATCCCGACAAGCTGACCATGCCGGACAACACGCCGAATGAGCCGCCGCAGCACATATCCTCGACCCACGTTAGAAGCGGTAATCCCGTCAGCAATCATCTGGACCACGGAGCGAACATGATCACCAATCACTTTTAAGGAGATTTTAGTCTTGGCTTTAGCTTTCTGATATTTGATGCCAGCAATCTGGGCAGCGGCTTCGATAATCGGAAAAATTAAATCCGTTTCGTAATTATTGGGTACTCCTTGCAAAATCTGGGCCATTCGCTCCAAACCCATGCCCGTATCAATATTCTTGTTCTTGAGCGGAGAAAGTTTCCCATCACTATCCCGGTTGTACTCCATAAACACCAGGTTGTAGTACTCAATAAACCGACTGTCATCTTCTAGATCAATCTTCTCGTCACCTTTTTCTGGGTGAAAGTCGTAGTACAACTCTGAGCAGGGTCCACAAGGCCCTGTTGGTCCCGAGGCCCAAAAGTTATCCTCGGCCCCCATGCGCTGAATCCGATGCTCGGGAATACCAATCTTGTCCCGCCAAATGGCAAAGGCTTCATCATCTTCTGAAAAGACGCTAGGAATAAGTCGCTCCGGTGGCAGCTTATACACCTCTGTAGACAGTTCCCAAGCCCAAGCAATCGCTTCCTCCTTGAAATAGTCGCCAAAGCTGAAGTTGCCTAGCATTTCAAAGTAGGTATGGTGGCGAGCGGTTTTGCCGACGTTCTCAATATCGTTAGTGCGAATACATTTCTGAGATGTAGTGGCTCTGGATACTTCGGCTTCTCGTTGCCCCAAAAAGATGGGTTTGAAGGGCAACATACCGGCAATGGTCAGCAGAACGGTTGGATCTTCAGGTACCAAGGAGGCACTGGGCAGAATTTTGTGGCCTTTGGCGGCATAGAAGTCGAGAAAGGTTTGCCGGATTTGAGCACCGCTGAGAGACGCAACCATAAATCTTAAGGAACTACTCGATTGACATGTATATCAATCATGCCTCGTCCTGACTGCTTTTGCAGGGAAAGCCTAAGGAAGGGGTTAAAGCCACTGCCTGGGTTGGCTGTGGCTGTGGCAGCTTAAGCGTAATCAAGGCCGCAAACAGCACAAAGACCGTCGAAACCCACAAGCACCCCACTAGCCCGTAGAACTGGAAGACTAGCCCTGAGAGTAGGGTGCCCGCTAGCCGTCCGCCCGAATTGGCCATGTAGTAAAAGCCCACGTTGAGCGCCACCTTGTCATCTTCGGTATAGGCCAGAACCAAGTAGGAATGCACGGCGGAGTTAAAGGCAAAAACGTCCCAAAGCCCATTAACCCGATGATAATGGTCTGGCCGGCTCTCGGTTCATCTGGAGGGCTAGGGCGATCCCCGCCGGAATCGCCGTTAATAGTCCGGTCCAAAAGCGAATTGTGCCGGCCTGGGGAGGACCCTCTGAACCAAACCGACACAGCAAAGTCGGAGCCAGCAGCTGTACCAAGCCGTAGCCAATCACCCAGATCGCCAGAAAGCCACCCACTTGTTCAAAAGACCAGTTCAAACTGCTATAGAGAAATACGGGCAGTCCGACCACAAACCAAACATCCCGTGCCCCAAAGAGAAAAAACCGTGCCCCCGACAGAATATTAATTTCCCGACTTTTAGAAAAGAGCTGATGCACCTTAACCTTGGCTTTGATCTTGCCCATGCTTGAGGGCAACCATCGGCTGGATAGCAGAACTAGGAATAGCCCCATAGCCATATACAACAATGCATTTCTGTACCCCACCGTCGCCAGCAGCACACTACCGAGGAAGAAACCTACCCCCTTCAGCGAATTCTTAGAGCCAGTCAGAATGGCCACCCATTTGAACAAGGCGCCCTGCGCTTCCTTGGGAATCACCAGACGAATGGCGCTTTTAGAACTCATCTTGGTGAGATCTTTGGCAATCCCAGAGATGGCCTGGGTCACCATCACATAAGGCACAGCAATTGCGATCGCCCAGGACTGATTCACGGGCGTGAGCATTAGCAATGCCACAATTTGCATCAGAATACCGCCGTAGAGGGTGAGCTTGACGCCAAATTGTGAGCCAATCCAACCGCCAAACAAATTTGTGAAAATGCCGAAGATCTCATAGAACAGAAACAGCATTGCCACCTCTAAGGGGGTGTAACCAAGGGTATGAAAATAAAGCAGCACCAGCATTCGCAATGCGCCATCGGTAATCGTAAAGCCCCAGTATGCGGCGGTCACAAGAGCGTAGTTACGAACCCCAGTTCGATCGAATATGAGTGAAGCATCTATCATGATTGAGTGTTCATCCTAGTGAAATCGCCACCTTACGGGCCAGCTCAGCCATGCGGTTGGCATAGCCCCACTCGTTGTCGTACCAAGCCAAGACTTTCACCTGTGTTTCATCCACCACCATTGTTGACAGGGCATCAATGATGGCTGAACGTGGATCATCTTTGTAGTCAATGGAAACCAGCGGCCGCTCTTCGTAGCCCAAAATGCCTGCCAATTCTCTGTCTGCGGCAGTCTTTAGTAGTTGGTTAACCTCCGCCACCGTGGTGGCCCGCGCCACTTCAAAAACACAGTCTGTCAGCGAGGCATTCAGTAACGGTACCCGCACCGCCAAACCATTCAGCTTGCCCTTCAGTTCGGGATAAATCATGCTGATAGCGGTTGCGGACCCGGTTGATGTCGGAATCAGAGACAAGCTATTGGCACGGGCACGGCGCAGATCTTTGTGGGGAGCATCAACAATGGTTTGTGTATTGGTGATGTCATGGATTGTCGTAATCACGCCATGACGAATCCCCAACCCCTCCTGGATTACCTTGACTACTGGCGCGAGACAGTTCGTGGTACAGGAAGCGGCAGTCAATAGGTGATGGTTTTGCGAATCATACAAGTTGTCATTAATACCCATGACGATATTGAGCGCACCCTCCTTGACCGGAGCCGCCACAATTACCTTCTGGACGCCCGCTTGAAGTAGCCCTCTAGCAGATCCGGTGTCCGAAATTTTCCAGAGCATTCCAGGACTACATCAATCCCAAGGTCATCCCAAGGCATACCTCTTCCGGTGAGGCATAATCGCTAAAACTGAGTGATCGCCCCTCAATTAGAACTCGATTCTCACCCTCAGCGATGACCGCCGGTGCCCAGCGACCATGCACAGAATCAAACTTCAGCAGATGAGCAGCTCCCACCGCTCCTCCCTCAATTTCATTGATATGGGTAAAGGTCAGCTCCGGCCAATCCCAAGCCACCCGCAGGGCCAGCCGACCGATGCGCCCAAACCATTAATGGCGACCTTAACCATGTCACTCCCTTCTGTGGATGGACTCAACCTAGAAGTCTCGTTTTGTCTTCACCAGCGCCGTAATCAACAGAGCGAGGGCAGTTTTTCCACCAAAAGACGACTGCATCTGTTTCCCACAAACAGGTGCTGAGACCGTCATACCCAATCATCAAAGGGTCTGACAATCTTATTATTTCAATTTAGATTGAAATGTCAAGTAGCCGACAACGCAATTCAGTTAAGCTTTGCTTAAGCCAGGCTTAAGCAGAGCAGTGGCGGGCGGGTAGCACTGGACTGAAGCGTCTAAATTCAGCTAGATACTGCTCAAGAACGACAAATTGTGACAAGTTGAGACGGTAGTAAATCCATCGGCCTTCCTGCCTGCCCATAATTAAGCCAGCCTCCCGCAAGGTTTTGAGGTGAAACGAGAGTTTAGATGGAGTGATCTCTAAGCTCTCTGCAATATCACAAGCGCACAGCTCACGGTTGCGAAGTAGCTCGATGACTTGGGATCGACAGGGATCTGCAAGAGCTTGAAGAATGGGCAAGACATCAGGAAGCGCAGTAGTTTTCATATCATTCTCTAAGTCTATTTGAAATGACAGTCCCTGGATGGTTGAAATTATCAGGAGAGGGTCGCCTAGACTGCTGTGAGCCGAGCTAGTTTGAAAGGCTTGAGCATGACTTAAATGCTGCCATGCCTAGCCCCCATGGATTGTCTTCATTGTCACTCAACTCGGGTGTTGTTTCTACAGGCTGACGTAAACCTTGGGTATTCGATGTTTCCGGCGCAAAGCCTCTCTCTCCACTGACCAGGCGCGGGGAAACTCTTTTCAAAAATATGGCGCTGAGTCATACCCCTCTGATAACAGCAGCAATCGCAGTGGATCTAAGCACAGGGGCCAGGGTTGGGGCCAATCTTTGAGTTCCAGCCATTTCTCTTTAAATATTTCTGCTTGTAGGTGATAGTCTTGCTCATGGGTCGGGGGGCAGTGCAGTTTTAAGAATAGGGTCATCCGGTGAGGGGTTTCGCTGGTCGCCGCTAACCAGCAATGGAATCTATTTGGCTCCGATGATGAGAAGGAAGTCGAGAAGGTGATCTGGTGAGCGCGGATCCCAATCTGGGTCAGATTGGGGGGCAGCGGTTCAAGGGTTTGGAGCTGGCATTGCCAATCAAGGGCTTCAACCTGGTTGGGGCCAGAGGCAATGGCAGCCGAAAAGTTTTTACAGCCACTGAGTCGAGCCACATTCACCGTCTGGGGCTGCTCAAAAATACGATGCTTAGGGCCGTTGGCGATGATAGTACCCTTGTCTATCATCAGTAAGCCGTGACACATGCGAAAGGCTTCTTCTAAGTTATGGGTCACCAACAGGGTGACACCGTGGTAACTCTGTAACCTGGTAATCAGCTGTCGCTCTATCTGGTTGCGCAGGTGAGTATCGAGGGCTGAGAAGGGTTCGTCTAGGAGCAATACTTCCGGTTGGCTGGCGAGGGCTCGGGCTAAGGCCACCCGTTGCTGTTGCCCCCCAGATAGCTCGTGAGGATAGCGCTGGGCTAAGGGTTCAAGCTGAGTGGCAATCAACTGCTGGGTGACAGCAAGCTTGACCTGTTCGGGTGAAGGCTGCTGGTGTCGAGGGAGACCAAAGGCGATATTTTGAGCCACGGTTAAGTGGGGAAACAGGGCATAATTTTGAAAAAGGAGGCCGATGTTGCGATCGCAACTTCTCAAGTTAATCCCCAACTCTGCATCGAACAGCACCCGACCGTTGAGCACAATCCGCCCCGAGTCAGGCGTCTCCACCCCAGCAATGCAGCGCAAAATCAGACTTTTACCGACCCCAGATACTCCTAAAATTCCGAGGGGGCGGCCATCGGCAACAAAATTAACCGAGAGGGTAAATCCCGACAACTGCTTGCAGATATTCACCTCTAGTTGAGGGCTCTTGGAAGATGCTGGATAGCCAAGTTCTTCTTTTTCCTCAAGTCCTCTCCTGAGGGTGCCCGCTAAGATCAATGCTCCCGTTTTTCTGTTTTTTAAGGCTTGCCCTCTGCGCTGAGGAAACCGATGTTTAGTCAACCCATTCACGAGGATAATTCCCCCCAAGGACAAGCTGAGCAGCAGGGCAGACCAGAGGGCCGCTTCACGAAAATCGCCCCCTTCTACCGCAAAAAAAATTGCCATCGGCAGAGTCTGGGTCCGCCCTGGAATATTGCCCGCCAGCATTAGGGTGGCTCCAAATTCACCCAAAGCCCGGCAAAGGCCAGCATCGTGCCCGCCAACAGTCCCGGTAGCGCTAGGGGCAGGGTGATGCGCACAAAAACGGTCCATTCTGAAGCCCCCAAGGTGCGGGCGGCCTGTTCTAGGTTCCGATCAATCTGCTCAAAGGCCCCCAGAGTGGTTTTGTACATCAACGGCAGGGCCACAACCGTTGCCGTAATCACAGCGGCATACCAGGTGAACACCAGGTTCAGGCCCATACCAAAGGACAGGAACCCCAGTGGCCCATTTTTTCCCAGGAGCAGCAAGAGCAAAAAGCCCAATACAGTGGGGGGCAAGACCATCGGGGCCAGCAACAGGCTATCGAGGAGCGAATGCCACCGCCCTCGATAGTGCTGCATAAAATGAGCGGCAGCAATCCCCAAAAAGAAAGCAATGACGGTGGCAATCGTCGCAATTCTGAGAGAGATCCACAGGGGGGAAAGATCGAGCATGGGGGCGAAGGGGCGCTAGCATTGATCTAAACGGGGCCAAATCCAAATACTGCAAAGATTTTCTGAGCGGCCTCCATAGTCAAGAAATCAATGAAAGTCTGAGCCGCTTCAGGATGAGACCCGTTCTGGACCATCGCAATCGGATAGACAATCGGCTGGTGGGTGTTTTCGGGTGCGGTTGCCAAGATCTTCACTGGTTTGGAGAAGGCCGCATCGGTGGCGTAAACCATACCGACCTCAGCATTGCCACTTTCGACTGCAGCGAGGACATTGCGGACGCTGTTGCCGAAGACAAACTTAGGTTTAAGGGATTCTAGAAGATCTAGGGCCTCAAGAACCTGCTTTGCATATTGTCCCGCCGGAACACTGCGAAATTCGCCGACGGCAAAACGACTGATATCGGCTGTTTTGAGCTGGGCAATCTCAGTAATCACCAGCTTGGAGGTTTCAGGTGCAATCAATACCAAACGATTCGTGACTAAATCTTGGCGGGTGTCAGGCACAATCATGCCTTTTTCTGAGAGGGCATCCATTGGCTGCTTGGCAGCGGCGAAGAATATATCGGCAGGGGCACCCTGTTCGATTTGCCGCTGCAGGGCGCCAGAGGCGCCGAAGTTGTAGTCTACAACAATGTTAGGGTGGGCGGATTGAAATTGAGGTGCGATCGCATCTAACACATCCTGCAGACTCGCCGCAGCGGAGACGGTCAGAGTGACAGGGGAAATGGTCCTTGTCTTAGAGAGTGCTAGTGGACCTCCAGCACTGCAGCCTCCGACCACCAGACAGGAGAGTAGGCCCGCGAAAACCAGAGGTAAAAATTGGCGACGTTTCATAACAATCTGGGGCTGTTGGTTCAACTTGCAATCGCTCACAGCGAGACATGGGCCTAGGGCTAGAGACCTAACTGGTTAGAAAAGTGTCACTATTATTTAGTCAATAACTATTTCTGACACAGCTTTTGCTGCTGCAGGAATATCAATGAGCAGGGATCGCTCAGCGAGTAGAGCCTTTTGGGCTTTAGTAAAGGGGAGAAATTTGCTCTTTATGACGCCCTCTTAAATCATATAAGTCTGCATGCCATGGCGATGGGGAGTTTTTACTAGACCCTTTATTAATCAATCTGCTGCCCAATGAATGCTATCCCCTGCCTGTGAACTCCCTAAATCCTGAGTGAGGATCCAAAAGGGTAACCCCTGTTATAGAATCTGATTCGCCTCTAACCCCTCAAGTATCTGTGAGCAAGTATGGAACGATTTAATGGCCAGGGATTTAAACGTTTTTGGCAGATTGCTCTGCCTTACTGGCAGGGTGAGGAAAAATGGCGCGCTAGAGGACTATTGTTACTAGTGATCTTTTTTTCCTTGGGTTATACGGGCCTGAGTGTGGTCCTCAATAATCGACGAGGAGTCATGATTTCAGCCCTTTCAGCTCGGGATGAATCTCGATTTTGGCAGACTATTTTGGTGTTTGGAGCGGTGTTGGTCGCCTATGCACCGCTCTATGCCGGCTATGTCTATCTCCGCGATCGCTTAGGGTTGCAATGGCGGCAATGGCTAACGCATCGCTTTATCGACGATTATTTGAGTGATCGTGCCTATTACAGCCTCAGCAATGAGATCGATAACCCTGATCAACGGATTGCGGAGGATGTTAGAAGTTTCACCCAAGAATCCCTCACCTTTGTCTTAATTCTGGTGGATTCCCTGTTGGGGATTGTGGCTTTTAGTGGTGTGCTATGGCAGATTTCTCGAAGTTTAATTGTATTTTTAGGTCTCTATGCCATGATTGGCACCCTCATCACCGTGGGGGTCTTTGGCAAGGGCTTAGTGCGTCTCAACTTTAACCAACTCAAGCGGGAGGCTAACTTTCGGTTTGGCTTAGTGCGCCTTCGTGAGAATGCTGAGGCAATCGCATTTTACCAAGGGGAAGCTCAAGAGGCCGAGCAGGTCAAAAGCCGCTTTGGAGAAGCTTTCAACAACTTTAAGCAGCTTCTAGTCTGGCAATTGAACCTGAATATCTTTACCAATGCCTATGAGTTTATTCCCTTTATTTTGCCGGCCATTGTGGTGGCCCCTGGTATTTTTGCTGGCGATCTAGAGGTGGGCAAAGTCACCGAAGCCCAAGGTGCCTTTATTCGTGTTTTCTTCTCACTGAATTTGGTCGTGGCTCGGTTTCAAGAGCTAACATCCTTTGGGGCAGGTATTGATCGTCTGTATACCTTTGCCGAAGGACTCAAGCAACCAGATACCCAGCCAGATGCTCAGCCTGAGGAGCGAGCCGTAGAGACAGCAGAGCTAGAGGAGCAGCGCCCCAGGATTATCACCCAAATCAGCGATCACCTCAGCCTCACAGAGCTAACCCTAATGACCCCCAATTATCAGCGCCTCTTAATCAAGGCGCTTTCTCTGGAGCTGCTCAAGGGGGAAGGACTATTGATCAAAGGCCCCAGTGGTTGTGGGAAAAGCTCATTACTAAGAGCGATCGCAGGTCTATGGAAATCAGGCAGAGGCACCATCGATC
Organism: Acaryochloridaceae cyanobacterium SU_2_1; assembly: GCA_012030735.1. Lineage (GTDB taxonomy): Bacteria > Cyanobacteriota > Cyanobacteriia > Thermosynechococcales > Thermosynechococcaceae > Acaryochloris. The sequence goes on along the minus strand of JAAUUW010000041.1, from coordinate 6,043 downwards.
GCCCCCCCAGCGGAGCAGATATTATTTTTACCCCAACGCCCTTATATGATTTTGGGTAGCCTTAGGCAGCAGATGATCTATCCCAACTTAAATCTAGACCTGCAAGAGGCAGAACTGCAGGCGGTTCTGGAGCATGTTAATTTGCCCGATTTAGCGGAGCGCTTTGGCGGGTTTGAGGCACAGCAAGACTGGCCTGCGGTGTTATCCCTGGGGGAACAACAGCGGCTCACCTTTGCGCGGCTGTTGTTAAACCAGCCCGCCTACGCCATCCTTGATGAGGCAACCAGCGCCCTCGATCTAGAGAACGAAGCCTCGCTCTATCAGCAGTTGCAAAGACTAGAAACTACGTTTTTGAGTGTGGGGCATCGCGCCACTCTTGCCAGCTATCACCAACGCCTGCTGCAATTATCGGATCAGCACACTTGGCAGATTGAGCTGGGGCAAGCAGCCCCTACCCAGGTGGGCGAAGTGGCGATGCCCTCTCTGGACTAAGGCCCTTGTTGCATCAAAGTTGCTAAGGCTAGCTCTGGGGAAGCTGTTGGCCGCTATGAAGATAGGCAAAAACGCTCTTGTCACCAATATCGGGAGGAATCGGCTTCATCAGTTTTCTGATGGCATAGATCAAAAATAAGCTAGCCCAGACGGCTAGTAATCCTTGTTCGATCTCAAGGGGGAGCCAGCTCAACCAATGGCCAAGCAGCAGCAGGGGCACAATAGTGGTGAGTATTTTGGTTTCCCAATGGTTAAAGCAAAAGGCTTCCTTGAAGTAGACTCCTGTGAGGGCAACAAAGATCCAGCCGACACCTAAAAGATTGAGGGGGTTATTGTAAATTGCGATCGCCAAGGGTTGATCTTGCGTCACACCGATCCAGATCATCGCCAGGCAACCCACCAACCAAAACAGCTGCAAAGCCCGATGCAAAGTTGCCATATAGATATGAATAGTGGCTAAACTAATCCCTAGGGCAAGGCCAAAACTGACAAACAAAACCGTCAAGGCAGTTAGCACAAAGGATTGGCCCCAAGAGCAAAATGGCCATTGCACCCAAGGCTAAACAGAGCGCTGCCACGAAGGTCGCCCCTCGGTAGATCACCACCCCAATGCGATCGCTTTTATTAATTGTAAATTCACCAAAATGGCCTTGATAGACCTCTGGGGTTGGCTCTAAAACACTAAACATGGAAGACATAGTTCTATCAATATAGGCTTAGATGGCAAACCACAGCCTTGCGATCATCGCAAGCTTCGTCAAACCCTCTTTTTGGTTGGCAAAGGCTGTAGGCAGATGGATGATATTATAGCCTCTGCATGAGCTTGGCCAGGGTCAAATCACAGCGACAAGGACAGCCGAGTTGATGCTTTTGAACAATCACATCAGTGATAAAAATCCATATTACAAACTGCACGATACCAAGAATATTGGGCGGCTATTGTAAATAATCATGGCAAGAAAGTCATGATTAAGGAGAACCTTGGCATTATAAGGTGTGATCTGAATCATCACCTCCTCAAAGGCTATCTTGCACCATGAATAGTTTCACCTCGCGTCTTTGCTCCAAAACCAGTCTGGCACTTGGGCTATACCTTCTGACTGCGGTCAGCTTAGGGTTCTTAGCCAATGCTCAGCTAAGTGCCATGCAGCTCATGCAGCATAGCCGACCGCTCACCGCCAGTCCTTAGCAATAGGCAGCGAGGCTGACCACCATAACTTAGGGACCTGCCAGAACGGCAGCTCCTGATGAATACTCCTCCGACGCAAGTCTTGTCAGAATTTGTCTTAAAACCAGTGCGACCCAGTCAGTATCGGCTGACCTGGTTCCTTGGCCCAGGGTTAGACGAATTCCTGATAGAGCTTCCGCCTCTGAATATCCCATGGCCTGCAGAACAGGGCTAGGGGAAAGCTTGCCGCTGTGACAAGCAGAGCCAGCACTAATGGCAATGCCAGCCAAGTTCATCTGGCGCACTAGGGCCTTGCCACTAATGCCTTGATTCCAGGGAGATTGAAGGCAAAAGCTCAGATGATGGGGAAGGCGATGCGTTAGATCGCCGGTGGGTCGTAGCATCGGCATTGATGCGAGTTCCTTAAAGAGGCGATCGCGCAACTCTTGCAACCGCCGTTGTTCCTGGGTGACCTCTGCCGCCGCCAATTCGGCAGCGATGCCAAAGCCAGCCAAGGTCGGAACAGCTGGTGTGCCTGAGCGCCAACCTTGCTCTTGACCTCCGCCTGCGAGTAAGGGGGTCAGCTCAAGGCCAGGGCGTACATACAAGGCACCGGCCCCTGAGGTCCATAGAGTTTATGACTCGAGAGGGACAGCAAATCCACCGGCAACTGCTGCAGATCAAGGGGCAATCGTCCCGCTACTTGCACCGCATCGGTATGGAATAAAACCCCCTGCTGGCGGGCAATTTTGGCCAAGGTGTGGATCGGCTGTAGGGTGCCCACTTCACTCTGGCCATAGATGATGGAGATCAAAGCTGTATTGACTTGCAGGGCCTTCTCTAACCCTTCGGGTTCAACCCGCCCCATCGGGTCTACGGGCAAACACGTGACCTGCCAACCTGCCTTAGCCAGTAACTGAGCTGGCTCGGCAATCGCAGCATGCTCCACGCTGCTAATAATTAAATGCTGTGGCTCTGGATGCGATCGCGCAATCCCCCATAGGGCTAAATTATTGGCTTCGGTGCCTCCCGAGGTAAAAATAATTGTCTCGGGTGAGGCATTGAGCAGGGCCGCAACTTGGCGGCGGGCTTGCTCGACAACCGTTGCAGCGCGCTGGCCCCATTCATGCAAGCTGGCAGGATTACCCCATTGTTCTTGTAGGGCGATGGCCATGGCTGCGATCGCTTCCGGCCGACAAGGTGTCGTGGCGCTATAGTCTAAGTAAATTTGCATTGTGCTGAGCATTCCCTATTCCTTATCGGTCTCACCCGTACAGAACGCTCAGGATTCTTCTGCTTCCTTAGCGGCCAACCCTCTCCTATTTTAGAGTTCAGATTCCCAAAGAGAGACCGCCTTCAACACCGGTGGGATCTCCGCAAAATCTACGGGAAATTCAAGTTGTGTTTCCCGTAGCCCCAAGTAACCAGACTCTTGAAAGGCTAACAACACCCGTTTTAAGGCTAACCAGACTTCGGCTTCATATTCCCAGTTGCCATGGCGAGGTGCATGGCCCGCTATGGCCCGCAAGGCCCAAAAATAGCTATTGCGCACCACTGAACCCATTTTTCGATACTGGGGCAGATCCTCTTGTCGCAAGATAATGACATCCGCCTCTAGCGTTGCTCTCATGATAGTTCGGTTAGGGTTGCGATCGCCTCGCCTCAATTAGTCGAGAAAAGTAAAAGCTTGTCTTAGTCATCGCCCTGCGTTCGATCTGCCAACCCTGGCCGCGCAAAATATCGCAAATATCAAACTCTCGATGCAGATAGGCACGGGTGGCCTTACTGGGACCAGGGAAAAAATTACCAATCTGCTTGAGCAGCATATAGCCAAGGGTCCAAGGCGCAAAACTAAGAATCAACCGAGAGGTCGCTAAGGAAGCTAAATGAGCAATCATCTCCGCAACCTTAGCATCAGGATAATGAATCAATACATCCAAGCAAATCACCGTATCATAGTGGCCCGTCAACTGCTCTAGATCTTGCACCATAAAGGTAGGGTTTTGATCCTGACCAAGGCTTTCTAAGGCACGAGCTTGGGCTTCTTCAACCATCTTGGTCGACAAATCACTGGCGGCAACCTGCACCCCCAGTTTAGCCAAGGGAATACTTAAACTACCCACCCCACAACCTGCATCGCAAAAGCTTTGCCCCGACAAATCACCATCGGCCTCTAACCAAGCCAATACCGTATTGACCGTCTGTTGGTGACCGACCCGAATATCTCGTTGAACTTTATTGACCTCACCCTCGCCATAGATCCGTCGCCATCGATCAAAACCAACGGTATTAAAATAATCTTGAACAATGGCCTTATCGTCGATACTAGTCATGTTTTTTGGGTCACAGCGCTTTCAACCCTCCATGGTTACAGAAAATTGCCTTCTTTGAAGCCTCAGCGTTCTAAGATTAATCAGAATTTGTAAAGTGATTTCAACAGGACGACTTTACACCTTTTATAGAGACGACTTTCACAAAATTCAAAACACTCTCTGGAAAATCTGACTGCATCGACCTTTAACTCACTCTGTCCATGGTCAATGCATAACTCCTATCCCAATACCCGTAAGGTTTAAAATCGGGCACAACGATTAGCAAAATACAAGCAGACACATGTCTTACGCTAACCAAAATACTTGATTATAGAGCATAAAAAAATTATCAAGCCCTTGCCCCATAAGACTTTCACTTATTTTAACCCTTGCTTTGCCAAGCGTCCCTACCATAAACTAATAATGAGGTTGATCCAATCCAAAGAATGTCCAGCCAGATCGTTCCCAAAGTAAGATATCCTTAGAAATTGAGAAGCTGTTATGGGTGAAGTTGCATATCTAAAGTTTGCGAGATAGGCTGTGCTAGGTATACTTGCAGTCTAGATATGCGGGGTCTCGCCCATAACTTTGAGATATCCGGTTTAGGGACAAAGCATGAACATAGTTATATTGGGCGGTGATGGTTTCTGCGGCTGGCCGACCGCGCTACATCTATCCAACCTTGGTCACGATGTTGTTATTGTAGACAACCTATCTAGGCGCAATATCGACAACGAGCTAGAAACCAACTCCTTGACCCCCATCCGCCCCATTTCGATTCGCCTCCAAACTTGGCAAGAGCTTACTCATAAGAAAATCCAATTTTATAACTACAACATCGCTACAGAATACGATCGATTACTCAATCTCTTACTCAGCTACCGGCCTGATGTCATCGTGCATTTCGCAGAACAACGGGCAGCACCCTACTCCATGAAGTCCTCTCGGCATAAATGTTATACCGTTACCAATAACTTGAATGCCACCAATAATGTCTTAGCCGCCATCGTAGAATCGGGACTGGATATCCATGTGGTCCATCTAGGCACAATGGGGGTTTATGGCTATGGCACAGCCGGCATGAAAATTCCCGAAGGCTATTTGGATGTCCAAGTCGTCATTGATACTGGCGAAGTGGTAGAGAAACAAATTCTTTACCCAGCCGATCCGGGTAGTATCTACCACATGACCAAAACCCAGGATCAATTATTCTTCTATTACTACAACAAAAACGACAAAATCAGGGTCACTGATTTACACCAAGGTGTTGTGTGGGGTACCAATACCGAAGAAACCAAACAGGATGAACGATTGATCAACCGCTTTGATTATGATGGCGACTATGGCACTGTTCTGAATCGGTTCTTAATGCAAGCTGCTATTGGTCACCCCTTAACGGTACATGGTACAGGGGGGCAAACCCGTGCCTTTATTCATATTCAAGACACCGTTAAATGTATCCAACTTGCCATCGAGAACCCCCCTGTAGTCGGTGAAAGGGTCAAGATTTTTAACCAAATGACTGAAACTCACCGTGTCCGAGATCTAGCAAAAATCATTGCTGAGATTACCGGAGCTAAAATCGATCATCTCGAAAATCCTAGAACTGAAGCTGCTGAAAATGATTTATATGTAGAGAATAAATGCTTTATGGATCTAGGCTTACAACCGACAAAGTTAGATGTAGGTCTCATGAAGGAAGTCACAGAGATTGCCGCTAAGTACAAAGACCGATGCGATCACTCAAAAATTCTCTGCACGTCTAAATGGCGCAAGTAAATCCGCCTCAGTCTGATTGTCTAATTGCAAAAAGGGAGCATCCAAACATGCTCCCTTTTCTTCGCAACCTAGCTCTAGCTAGCTTACGCAACAGATTCTAGGATTCAGAGCGGCTCTTTCTCCTTTTGTAAATCCCTAAGGCAGCCAAGCCAACCAAAAGTCCAGCAGCAGTGGAAGGCTCAGGCACTTTCTCGGGTGGTGCTGTCGGAGTTGGTGTTGGAGTTGGAGTCGGCGTCGGAGTTGGAGTCGGCGTCGGAGTTGGCGTCGGCGTCGGCTGTCGGCGTCGGTGTTC
>JAAUUW010000040.1 GCA_012030735.1 Acaryochloridaceae cyanobacterium SU_2_1 | reverse complement strand
CGTAGTCCAGCCGCTTCCACCCGTTGTCGGTGAGTTTCACCTTGCCGTCCAATATGACTATAAAAGTTATGCTGAGCCATTTGCTGGCTATGATTACGTGCCACTTGCGAAAGCTGCCCATTCATGGCGAGTGGCGGCAGGCCATATCGTTGGCGTTGTGAATTAATTTGCTGCCAGACCTCATTTTCCATTTGGGCAATATTGCTAGACTGAGCAGCGATCTGAAAAGGGGCAGAGCTGGCATGGAGCGGATCTAAGATGGGTTTTGCTTGAGCTGGACGACTGAATAAGGTTGCCCCTAGGCTTATAAAAGCTGCGGTGAAGGCCAGTGCTACGGCAGTTTTACTAATTTTTTGCGTAGACAAAGTTGGGGTCTGACGACCCTGATTGAGTGACATAGATTTGATCCCCCCTGAGTTTATTGACTTAAGAAAATAATAATGATCTACCAATCTAAGACTAGAGATCGTATTTTTTCGGTTGCCAATCTAGATGATTAGTATTTAGAAATTAACAAGAAATAGTGAAGTTTGAGTTAAGGCTTATATGCCAGATAAATTCACTAAAAATCTTCCATGACAGGCCGTTAGCCCTCAGGAATCTTCTTTATTGTGCAGTTGTTACCGCCAAGACCGATATAGTTCTGATATATCTAGGATGGACAAATTTGTGTCTCTATTTAACAGCAGATCAAATTTTATTCTGCTGAGCAAAATTTACAATACTCTCTAGCATAGATAAGACAGGAGCCGGACTGGATCTTAAAATCTGGTTCTTATCCGGCAACAGTCACTCTATCAGCGAGGTAATTTGGGACGGTGGGTGCAAAAAATGGCTGAGCCAGTTTTGCTAAGGCCTGCTTTGGAACCAGACGTCGATGGCCTCAGTCTGTGAATTGGGTCGATACATTGATAGTGTCTACTGCTACGGCAATCAAGGCTTGGGAACTTGCCTCGGGTAGCTGGGATCTGGGGTTGAGGGACGCGGAATGGACCTTGAGGAGATCCTTCGAGGTCATTATCTTGGGCGATTAAGGCGATCGCAACGTATATTTGCAAGTCATTGACTTTACAAAGGCCCCTCAAAATTCGACAATAGGTCTTGGCAAATCCATTTTCTGATGCGCAGAGGACTGTGAATCAATGAGCTTAAAGTTTAAACAATTTTGTAAATCCCTGTTGGCTGTTGTTTTTGCAACTGCCCTAATTTTGACAAGCTTTACCACCCTGGTTCCTACTGCCTTGGCTGGAACCGCTGACACCGGTATTGTGGTTGCCCAAGCAGCTAAATATACCGAAGGCTTACAACCACTCCGCAGTCGGATGTCGGAGCTGGAAGGTTATGTTGCTGAGGGAGATTGGAATAACGTTAGAGCGTTTATTCGTGGCCCCCTAGGCGAATTGGGGCCTTTGTCCCGTCGCTTGAATGATTCCTTGCCTGCAGCAGCTCAAAAAAGTGCCCGCCGAGTCATTAATGGCTTGACGGATCATCTAAACAAGCTAGATGCTGCGGCTGCGAAGGGTAATACTTCGACTGCTACCAAGGAATTTGAAGGTGCTCTTTCTGCCTTTGATGCTGTATTGGGCTTGTCCTAAAGCGCACGGGCTAGGGGCCTTTCCCATGTCCCTCATAGGGGGTGTGCTCATCGGTTTGCCAAGATTTACGTTCTAGCTGCAGTCTCTGTTCTAGAGAATTCGGTTATCAGCTGACTCAAACGTAAATCGATGTCTTGCGATCGCTTGGGCTACACCCTCTTTTTTAGCGACTATTTCCCCTTTGCCCCCACCAGTAGCCGCTCTCCCCAGCAGCAGAGGCAGCAATCGGTTTTTCCTCGCAACAGCCTTCAGATCAATTTGTTGCATAATAAAACTCTTGAGTCTCGCTCTTTTACCTTGGGAGTTTTATGCAAGCAGAGTATCGCCAGCGCCGTCAGCAGCTCATGGATAAAATTGCGCTGGGAACTGGGATTTTTCACAGTGCACCTCGGGCTGTTATGCATGGCGATGTCGACTATAACTTTCGCCAAGACAGTGATTTCTTCTATTTAACGGGGTTTAATGAACCTGACGCGGTGGCTGTTTTAGCGCCCCATCATCCTGAGTATCAGTTTGTGTTGTTTGTGCAACCCAAGCATCCCTTAATGGAAACTTGGACGGGTTATCGGATTGGGGTTGATCTCGCGAAGGAAGACTATGGCGCTGATCAGGTTTATTCCATTGCTGAATTGGATGAGCATTTGCCCCAGTACTTAGCCGGGGCAGATCGGATTTACTATCGATTGGGACGAGATCGGACCTTTGATCAAAGGATTTTGGAGCATTGGCAGCATTGTATCGCGAAGGTGCCTCGCGAAGGCTTTGGTCCGATCGCCTTGGAGGATCCTCTCAGGGTGTTGCATCCCCAACGCTTGATCAAAAGCGAAGGCGAACTATCTTTACTACGTCAGGCCATCGAGATTTCTACCGAAGCCCATAATCTAGCCCGTCAAATCGCCCAACCCGGATGCTTTGAGTATGAAGTCCAAGCCGAAATGGAGCGGTTGTTCCGTCTAAGGGGCGGCCTCGGGCCAGCTTATCCATCCATCGTGGCCTCTGGTTTTAATGCCTGTACTTTGCACTACACTGAAAATAGCCGCCAACTTCAAGATCAAGACTTGCTCTTAATTGATGCAGGCTGTAGCTATGAGTATTACAACGCAGATATCACGCGCACCTTCCCTGTGAATGGTCGATTTACCCCTGAGCAAAAAGCCTTATATGAATTAGTCCTGACAGCCCAAGAGGCTGCCATTGCCCAAGTACAACCTGGCAACCCCTACAATGCTATCCATGACAAAGCTGTAGAAGTCTTAACCACAGGCTTAGTCGATTTGGGATTACTCAGGGGCCAAGTCTCCACCCTCATTGAAGAGGAGAAATATAAGCCTTTTTACATGCACCGTACAGGCCATTGGTTGGGACTAGATGTGCATGATGTAGGGGTTTATAAACTGAACAAAGAAACCTGGCAGACCTTTACACCCGGACATGTGGTGACCGTGGAGCCCGGTCTTTATATTGGCCCTGATATTCAATTAGACGAAGATCAGCCCGAAGTGCCAGAGCGATGGCGAGGCATCGGCATCCGCATTGAGGATGATGTACTCGTGACCTCCACAGGCCATGAGGTCCTCACCCAAGCTGTTCCTAAGGCAATCGATCAGCTCAACCATCATTAATCGCCATGCCCGTGAGTCATGGTTCTATGGACTGAATCTTACCTTCAGCAGATTATCGGTAGGTGTGGCCTAGACCTGTCCTTGTTATCCTTTGTTATCCTAAGGTTTGATCAAGATCTGAGAAAATGGGATGCCTGTTGTCGAAGACAACAGCAGGACAAAGGGGAAGCATGAGTTTTTCGGCAATTGTGCAAGCTTTGGGGCGATCGCACCTCACAGAGGAACTCCTCCTCAAATTAGAAGAGACTCAAACTTTAGATCTAAGGGGGTTACCCCGCCTACCCAAGGGCTTAGTGGCCTCAGCGATTGCTCAGCAGCAGCAAAATCACTTGTTTGTTGTTACTGCAACCTTAGAAGAAGCGGGTCGTTGGGCAGCTCAACTAGAGGCCATGGGCTGGCATAGGGTTTACTTTTATCCGACCACGGAAGCTCTCCCTACGAGCCCTTAGATTTAGAATCAGAGATGATTTGGGGACAGTTGCAGGTTTTAGCAGATTTACTGCGACTCGGTGCTGATCCAGCAGCCCAGCCCTTGGCAATTGTGACCACGGAGCGAGCCTTACAGCCCCATTTGCCACCAGTCGATGCCTTCTCACCCTATTGCATAACCTTAGAAACTGGCCAAGAGCTAGCCCTCAAAACCTTAAGTGAGCGCTTGACCCGACTGGGCTACCAGCGTGTTCCCCTTGTAGAGACTGAGGGCCAATGGAGCCGGCGGGGCGATATTGTTGATATTTTTCCAGTGGCTTCAGAATTGCCTATTCGCCTGGAATGGTTTGGCGATGAGTTGGATAAAATGCGGGAATTTGATCCCGCGACCCAGCGATCTCTCGACAGTAGTGAGAAGCTAACCCTGACTCCCACCCATTTTGGGCCAATTATTCTCGGGTCTCTCCATCCCGCTCAGCTCACCCAGGTTAGGGAGTATCTCAACGCAGAAGAACAAGAAGCTCTCTTGGCCACAGACAATTTGGAGGGCAGCCAGCGGTTTCTGGGGATGGCTTTTACCTCGCCCGCTTCTTTGTTAGATTATTTACCCTCCAATAGTCTGGTTGTCATTGATGAACCCCACCAATGCCATCCCCATAGTGATCGCTGGATGGAGCATGCTCAAGAACAATGGCAACTGGTCAGCCGGCCAGCCGCCCCCTTGCCCAAGTTGCACCAGTCTTGGCAACAGGCTCTGGCGCAAATGGCAGGTTTTAAGCAATTGTTTGTATCAGAGTTGGCGGAGGAAACAGGGGGCTTGAACCTTGCTAGTCGGGCGGTGCCGGCCATGCCCCATCAGTTTGGCAAATTGGCGGAAACGATTCGGGAAGAACGCGATCGCAAATTCAGCATATGGTTGATCTCTGCCCAGCCCTCACGCTCCGTTTCCCTCTTGCAAGAGCATGATTGTCCAGCCCAATTTGTGCCCAACCCCAAAGACTATCTAGCCATTGGCAAATTGCAAGAGCAGCGGATACCCGTCGCCCTTAAATATTCTGGGTTGGCAGAGCTAGAAGGCTTTATCTTGCCCACCTTTCGCATAGTGGTGGTTACAGATCGAGAGTTTTTTGGTCAACATAGCCTAGCCAGCCCCACCTATATCCGCAAACGCCGCCGGGCCGCCTCTCAACAAGTAGACCCCAATAAACTCCAACCCGGTGATTACGTTGTTCACCGCAGCCATGGTATTGGTAAGTTCCTCAAGCTAGAGAGCCTCACCCTCAGCCAAGAAACCCGCGAATATCTGGTTTTACAATATGCCGATGGCCTTCTGCGAGTGGCTGCCGATCAATTGGGATCACTGTCTCGGTTTCGGTCCACCGGCGAGGGGCCACCCCAACTGAACAAAATGTCAGGTAAAGCTTGGGAGCGAACCAAATCTAAGGTCCGTAAGTCGATTCAAAAATTGGCAGTGGATCTCCTTAAACTCTATGCCCAACGCGCTCAACAGGAGGGATACAGCTTTCCCCTCGATCAGCCTTGGCAAACCGAAATGGAGGAATCCTTTCCCTATCCACCCACCCTCGATCAACTGAAGGCCACCCAGGATGTCAAGCGAGACATGGAAAATCCACGCCCCATGGATCGCCTTGTCTGTGGGGATGTGGGCTTTGGTAAAACCGAAGTAGCGACCCGAGCTGTTTTCAAGGCAATCACAGCCGGTAAACAAGTGGCCTTTTTAGCACCCACCACCATTTTGACTCAGCAGCACTATCACACCCTGAAGGAGCGTTTTGCCCCTTATCCAATCCAAGTGGGCCTTCTGAATCGATTTCGAACCACCGAAGAACGTCAAGCCATTCAACAACGTCTTAAAACCGGTGAATTAGATATTGTGGTGGGTACCCATCAACTCTTAGGGAAGCAGGTCAATTTCCGAGACTTGGGTCTATTGGTGATTGATGAAGAGCAGCGATTTGGGGTCAATCAAAGGAAAAAATTAAAACCCTGAAAACAGAGGTAGATGTCCTTACTCTCAGTGCTACACCTATTCCCCGCACCCTCTATATGGCCTTATCTGGAGTACGGGAGATGAGCTTAATTACGACACCCCCCCCCAGGCCGTCGTCCGATTAAAACCCATCTGAGGCCCTATGATTCAGAGGCGATTCGCAGTGCGGTTCGTCAGGAATTAGATCGCGGCGGCCAGGTTTTTTATGTGGTGCCCCGCGTTGAAGGAATTGAAGAAGTTGCCAGAAAATTGTGCGAGATGGTGCCCTCGGCCCGATTGGTGGTTGCCCATGGCCAAATGGTTGAAGGCGAATTAGAAGCAACGATGCTGACCTTTAGCAATGGCGATGCCGATATCTTGGTTTGTACCACTATTATTGAATCTGGCTTGGATATTCCGAGAGTGAATACGATTTTAATTGAAGATGCTCAACGCTTTGGCCTCTCTCAACTCTATCAACTGCGAGGGCGAGTCGGCAGAGCAGGGATCCAAGCTCATGCTTGGCTATTTTATCCCAATCAACAGTCCCTCTCTGATAAAGCCCGTAAGCGCCTGCGGGCCTTGCAGGAGTTTAGCCAATTGGGTTCGGGATATCAGTTAGCCCTGCGGGATATGGAAATTCGGGGCGTGGGGAACTTATTAGGAGCAGAACAATCTGGCCAAATGGAGTCCATTGGCTTTGATCTCTATATGGAGATGTTGGAAGAATCTATCAATGAGATTCGTGGCCAAGAGATTCCTCAGGTGGATGAAACCCAGATAGACTTAGCGCTGACCGCCTTTGTCCCCGCTGACTATATCCCCGATTTAGATCAAAAGATGACGGCTTATCGAGCTGTTGCCGCTGCCCATACGAAGGCAGAACTGCTCCAAATTGCTGTCGATTGGCATGATCGCTATGGTCCGATTCCGGTGCCAGCTCAGCAGCTCCTCAGAATTATGGAATTGAAGCAAATTGCTAAATCTCTCGGTTTCTCACGGATTAAGCCTGAGAATAAGCAGCATATCGTCTTAGAAACCCCGATGGCAGAGCCGGCCTTTAAGTTATTAAAGGAGAATTTACCAGAACATTTGCGATCACGATTTATCTACAGCTCCGGCAAAGTGACCCTTAGAGGTCTAGCCACCATGAGCGCCGATCACCAACTCGAAAGCCTGATCGATTGGCTCAGCAAAATGCAAGGATCCTTACCTCAGGCCAGCGAATCCAAATCCGTTTTGGCTTAGCTTCCCTTCCACTGCCTTGGCAATTATTTCATTGCCCTCCGGCTTAGAGAAAAACACTGGAAAGGGCTAAAGGAAAAGGAAGCGCACTCTAAAAACCGACGCTTCTTGCTATGGTTAGCCACGGACTCCACCAAGCCAATCGAAATAAAATTCGTCAACATTGCCGATCGCCCATAACTCAACCAGGGTAGTGGGATGCCTGTCACAGGAGCCAAGCCAACCGTCATGCTCAGGTTGACAAATACCTGAAAGACAACCATCGAAAGCACGCCAATCGCGATCAAAGATCCAAAATCATCGGGAGCTTTCAGAGCCACCCTCACCAGACGCAGACAGATCAACCACAGCGTCACGATCAACAGCAAACAACCCACAAAACCAAATTGTTCGCCCACTGCCGAAAAAATAAAATCAGTATGTTGTTCAGGAATAAAATTGAGACCTGTCTGAGTCCCCTGGTTTAAGCCCCTACCCCACAACTGTCCAGCCCCAATGGCAATCCGTGATTGAATCAAGTGATACCCACCCCCGAGAGGATCTTGCTCAGGATTCAACAACAAAATCACACGCTCTTTCTGGTAGTCCCGTAATAATAGTCCCCAAGCCACACGGCCCATCGCCCCAGACCCCAAATTAAGCACCACAACCACCACAGCCCCCCACAATTGCTTGGGAATACTCACCCAAGCCACAAGAGCCACAAACCCGATCCAGATCGCCCACCCCATCCACAGCCAATAAGAAGCAAAGGGTAGATTAAAAAGAATCGCCGAAATCAACGGCGAAAAAGCCAGCGCAATCCAGCCTAAATTGGCATTTGCCCAATACATCATCCCCAGAGTAATGGCACCAAACACCAAAGAAGTTCCTAAGTCAGGCTGAATAACTATCAAAGCCCAAGGGACTGCCGTAATCACTAAAACTTGAAGAATAGACGCAAGTTTAGTCGCCGATCGATGATGCAATAGGGCAGCCAAGGAAATAATCACCCCCACCTTGGCAAATTCAGACGGTTGGACATGAAATCCAGCCACAGAGATCCATCGCTGCGCGCCTAATGCCTCAGTACCCACATATCGCACAGCAATCAATGAAACATTAACCAGAAAATAAACAACCCAGTGCAGACTGAGCAGAGTTTGGTAGGGCCAATTCGCAATCACAAGGGCAAAAATAATCCCAATCAACCCTACAACCCAATGCTGGAGCCAATCTATCCAGCCTTGATGCAGGCTAGTACTCCGAATAACAAGGCCACCAAAGACCGTTAAGCCAATGGGTAAAATCAGCAACCACCGATCGATATTGTCCCAAGGTTGAATCCAAGTCCGCCACGGAAACCACTTACGGAGAGATTTACTAACAAGCATTATTGAGCTCCAAAGTAGTCATTCTTCCTGCTAGATTTTTCCTCTCTAATTCTAGTCAGCATTATGGCAAATTGTAGATTTCTTCCAGACCAACCCAGCTGCAAAGATATGGCTTCACAAGTTCCTCAAACTATTTATTTAGGCTTGAGTAATGAATCAATCGCATGGCATCAATGCCATCACAACAGATGACAGAGCTGAATTAACTAGCAGCAAACAAGAAGAACTGGGCTGTCTTAGGTAAACAGCCTCTACTTGACTTCAACATTACTTGGACTGATTGATTCTAGCCCTTATACCTCTTAAGGAGCAGAACAATGCTTGAGCGGATTTTAGTAGCCATGGACCACTCAGATAATGGCGATCAAGCCTTTCAAGTTGCTTTAGATCTTGCTAAAGCATGTCAAGCTCAGCTAATGCTATTACATGTGTTATCCACCGAAGAAGAGGGTTATCCCCAGTGGCCTACCATACCTGGCACATATTTTTACCCGGATTTCTCTGATCTACCATTCGAAAACTTTCAGAAAGCCTGGGAAAACTACAAAGAACATGGGCTAAGGCGTCTAACCGCTGCATCAGATCAGGCAGTCCGTGTGGGGGTTTTGACAAAGATTATGCAAAGGTCAGGCAGTCCCCGCTTAGCAATCTGCGATCTAGCCAAAACTTGGCATGCCGATCTAATTTTGATGGGCAGCCGCGGTCGCTCTGGATTAGCAGAAGCTTTCTTAGGCAGTGTAAGTAATTATGTTATGCACCATGCACCCTGTTCAGTCATGGTTGTTCGCTCTCCCCAAGCCCTAGAGAAAAACTCTGTTGGTGATTCCACTCAGCACCAGCACCAGGAAACAGGGCTCACCGCACCGCAGTGAGCCTGCTGTTTGTTACCCTGACCTTCATCGTTCAAGCATGGGCTAAGCAATTGTTAGCCAAGCCGCCATAGGAGCTATGCGTAGAGCAAAAGGTTAGGATCAATAGGCCCAGCAATGTTCTTGGGTCTTGGCAAACCATTCTTGCACAACTGACTTACGCCAGGAATGAACCTTAAGAGACTGTTGCCTTGAATAAAGACCTGCCATCAACACTGGTTTGATATCTGGATAGCAGTTGATCGCTGCTTGTAACCCGACATGATCTAGGACTAAGCATCGGGTTGCTTCCAAGGTCGTCACCGATGTCGCATAGGGTTGAGGATCAAAGATATTGATATCTCCAAAATAGGCACCTCGAGAAAGTTCGGCTATTTTGATCTGATCAACATGGAGCTTCACCCTGCCCTCAATCAGGCAGTAGAGAGATTTAGCCTGCTCATTTTTATGGAAAATGGGGTAATTCTCAGTCAAACTGACCTCTACCATCTCTTCAGCTAAGCATTCTAGAAACATCAAGTTTTCAACTAAACGAAATATTTCCAAAGTCTGCAACCATTCAACACGGCAGGAGAGATCCAAAGAGGCCAAAGTCAGTTTCATTGAAATTTATAATTCTTCAAGCTTTCATACATTCCAGTATCTTCACTCTCCTGCCAGGTATCGACCGTAAAACTACTGAACCTTTACCATCGAGGCATTTCAGCATTCCTATCCTCTTCCAATGTGACCGTAGAAACACGGAATACACATCTCTAGACCACCAATATTTCCCCCCTTAAGCAGTAGTACGTTGCAATATTTCAGATGGTTAGAAATCTTGCAATCTGTCAACCAAGACCCAAGCTCCTGACAGTTGCAGGGCAGAAAACAGTCTCCTAAGGCGCAGAGGAGGCACCAGAAATAGGTGTAATGATAGCAGGCTGAGTGGGTAGAGCGGCTTGCTCAAAGCGAGGCACATCTATTACAGAGCTATTAACAATATTTAAGACCGGATTAGAAAGCACTCCTGCGAGAGAGGTAGCAATCACAGTTAACACCAAACAAACCTGTAAAGGTCTCATCCCTAGAGATTTCCAGGCAATCGTTGGATAGTTTTGAATAGCCACTGACATCTCTTGTGGCTCCTTGACCACCATCATCTTGATCACACGGATGTAATAGTAAATGGACACCACACTTGTCAATAACCCTAACAACACTAAGCCATAGGCACCCGCTTGCCAGCCTGCCCAAAATAGGTAAAGTTTGCCAAAGAAGCCTGCTAAGGGTGGAATGCCCCCGAGTGACAACAAGCAGAGGCTCAGAGATAGGGTCAGTAAGGGATCTTTGTGATATAGCCCTGCATAGTCATTAATATCATCTGTACCCGTGCGCAAGGAGAACAAAATCACACAGGTAAAGGCACCTAAGTTCATAAACAAATAGATCAGCAGATAGAAGACCATGCTGGCATAGCCCGCTTCTGTCCCAATCACCAAACCAATGATCACAAATCCAGCTTGGCCGATGGAGGAGTAGGCCAACATCCGTTTCATGCTGGTTTGGGCAATGGCTACTACGTTTCCCAAAATCATACTGAGGATGGCCAGGACTGTAAAATAAATTGCCACTGTTCAGCCATATTGGGAAACGCTTCCGTCATTAGTCGGATCGCTAGGGCAAAACCTGCTGCTTTTGAGCCAACAGACAAGAAAGCCACCACTGGCGTAGGAGAGCCTTCATAGACATCTGGTGTCCACTGATGAAAGGGGACTGCGGCAATTTTAAAGCTGATCGTAGCGATCACAAACACCAGGGAAATCACTAAAGCCAAAGACTTAGAAGTACCCGTCAGAGTCAAGGCAATCTCGTTGAGATAGGTCTTGCCACCGGATAAACCATAGAGCAAAGACAAACCATAGAGGAAAACAGCAGAGCTGGCAGCTCCAATGAGCAGGTATTTCAAAGCGGCTTCGTTAGAGCGGGAATCTCGCTTCATATACCCTGTCATGAGGTATGAAGCGATACTAAGGGTTTCTAGGGAGATGAAGATCATGACCAATTCCTCTGCCCCACAGAGAAACATCCCACCTAGGGTGGCAGAAAGCAGAATGGTCATAAATTCGCCAATCGAACTGCCCGCTTGCTCAATGTAACTAACGGACATGAAAACCGTGACTAAAGTAGACAGGGCGATGATGCTGCGAAATACAATGCTGAGATTATCGGCGGTAAAGCTTCCCAAGAAACCGACGGGGTCGGGTAGATCCCATTGAAGGTACAAGAGCGCTAAGGATGTAAGTAGACCTATCATGGCAAGATAGGGAGTCCACCGGGCCGAAGCACGACCAAAGGTGATATCGCCGAGCAAAATAAGTATCAAGGTAATGATAATTACCCCTTCTGGCAGAATAGTACCAGCGTTCAGCTGGCTGGCAAGATTGGCAACGTCCATAGCTGTTTAATTATTCAAAATGGGCAAGGGGCATTTAGGCAAAACGATATACAAATTTCTTGATCTCTAATTTCTCTTGGGAAAGACTTAGAGACAAGGGATGGCAAGATTCTGAGGTTATAGAATCATGAAAGTTGCAGATCGCAAGCTAGATTCAGACCTGCTGAGAATTCTAACGCGTTAGCGCTAACAACCAAGATATCAAGATTAGCGTGAGTTGATGAATTTAATAATCTGCGGGAGACATCTGAGCTAGCCTTAGAACCTCTGAAATTAAATAGTTTGCGCTATAAAGTCAGAAGCATGGGTTGAATTTGCAAGACTATCAAGGTCATATCATCGGCGCCATGGTTATGTTTACCCATGAAGGCTCGCAATCGCTCAAATAGATGATCAAGGATAGCCTGGGGATCTTTAAAAAGATGACAAGCCTCCTGAAAGTTCCGGATCAGATTCTCTTCATCAAAGCGATCGCCATTGCTATTGGTTGCATCTGTAAAGCCATCGGTGTAAAAGATGATCGTATCACCTGGATCGAGGGTGACTTCATCTTCTTGATATTGGGTATTGGGATCTAAGCCAATCAACATTCCATCTGTATCTAATCGCTCGATCTCATTGAGGCGGGAACGCCATAATAAGGGTGGATTATGGGCCGCATTGCTATAGGCGAGTTTACGGGTCTTTGGATCATATTCAGAGTAGAACAAGGTCACGAACCGGCTAGAGTTTTCTAAGTCGGCATACATAACCTGGTTGAGGTTTTTCAAAATCTCTGCAGGAGAATGGTGATGCAATGCATCTGCCCGCAGAATCCCTCGGGTCATTGTCATGATGAGTCCAGCAGGGACTCCTTTGCCCATGACATCCCCAATCACTAGCCCCCAGCGATTTGCTTGGTTAAGGCGATATTGTCGAGGGGAAGGAACTTGATTGTAAATGGGAATAAAATCGTAATAATCGCCGCCGACTTGATTGGCAGCTTGGCAAGTAGAGGCTAAGGCGACGCCTTCAATCTTGGGGGAGAAGCTGGGTAAGAGTCGAGCTTGAATCTCGGCACCGATTTCTAGTTCGCGGCTGATTCGCTCTTGTTTGCGCAGTTGAGTGGTTAGGGCGTCGTTTTCTATGGCAACTGCTGTTTGATCTGCCACCAGTTGTGCCAATTTTTGCCGAGTTTCTGTCCAGATATAGGTCGGGTTGTTGCTAAATAGATAGAGTCGACCCCGCTCATGAAGTTCAACATTTCGCACTAAGATGGCAGTACTAAACCATCGATAATCTGAGACTAGTTGATGCCCTAATTGTTTTTCTATGGCCTGGGAGAGATTGATGCCAGATGCACTGACAAGGCTTAGTTGTCGGGTGACTGTTTCTAATGCTAGCCGGATGTTGCGGCACTGTTGGCCTTCGTGGCAATAGAGCTGCTCAAGGGATACCTGACCATTGGGTCGAAATAAAATAAGGGCTGCGGCATCAACATCTGTGACCCGACTGACAATTAAAGGAATCAGCGCCAGGAATTGGTTTAGGTTGTTAAAGCTTCTGAGGGAAAAGCTGAGGGAACTCAGCAGATCTTGGGTTTTGACCTGCTCTCGACGTAGATGGGTGACAAGGTCTTGCAGGGTTGTGATTTTATCCGCATCAGCAGCCCTCTCTGTATATTCGCAATCCAGAGATTGAGGAAATTTCGGTGATGCGGGAACTGGAGACATACCGGACAAAGGTAATTTAGGCCATTGATGGGGATGTTCGCTGCAAGAGATATCAGGTTCTGACCAGTAAGCTTAGCATTCTTGTCAACCCCTTGACTTAGGAATTCATGACAGACCAACGGAGTAGAGCGATGTTCTTAACAGGTCGGTCATATTTTGGGGTAAAACCTAAGTCTGATTTTTCTCACTTTAACCATAAAGCCTTAATTTGACTGACTAAATCAACTGATGAGTGGGGTAACCTAACAAAGCTATGCAACATGGAGAATGATATGCATACAAGTTGCACTCAGATTCTAATGATTGAAGATGATGAAACAGAAGCTGAAATTATTCGTAATTTCCTAGGGGAATCAGGAATCCGTTGTGAGCTTGAGCATGTTAAAACGCTGTCTGGTGGCCTTGAGGTACTCAAGGAACGTCATGCTGTGGATCTGGTGTTGCTGGATCTATCTTTATTTAATGCTCAAGAGTTGGAACCTATTTATCGAGTTCATCAGAATTTTCCGACGTTACCGTTGATTGTAATTAGTGATAGTTGCGATCGCTCTATCGCTCTGAAAGCCTTGAAAAAAGGGGCACAAGATTTTTTGATCAAGGGCTGCTTTGATGGTAAATCTCTTTCTCGCTCTATTCGGTTTGCACTAAAGCAACGAGACCAACGCTTGGAGCTAGAGTGTAAAAATAATACCCTCAATGAGTTATCGGAGCAGTTGAAACTTGCTCATCAAGAATTGGAGAAGCTGACGGCAATCGATAGCCAAACCAGAGTGGGGAATCGCAGCTATTTTAATGAGGTTTTTTTATCGGAGTGGAATCGGCAGGTGCGTGAGGGCGGCCAATTATCCTTAATTATCTGTGAGGTGGATCATTGGTTGGAGTACCGTGATATTTTTGGGCCACAAGCAGGAGACCAATGTTTGGTACAAATTGCCCAAGCGATCGCAAAAACTGTGAAACGTCCTGCAGATTATGTGGCTCGATATGGCAAGCAAGAGTTTGCAATTTTATTGCCGAATACAGATTTAGCAGGGGCAACTTATATCGCTGAAGATATTCGAGCAGAGGTACTCGCGCTCGGTTTGCCCGATGGATCGGTCACTAAGTATGACCCAATCACCGTCAGTTTAGGGGTGGCAAGCCAAATTCCTAGCCCCCGATTTGCGCCCTCCTTACTTTTAGAGGCCACTGAGCAGGCATTATACTTTGCCAAGAAACGAGGTCGCAATCGCGTTCAAGTGTATCAGACAGGTTGTTCTGATCCAGACCTACACTCCAATCAGACACTTCATTGGGTGAGCAGATTGCTACAAGCACTAGAGAAAGACCAATTCCAGCTCTATGCCCAGCCCATCTATTCCCTCAACAGCCATAAGACCAGACAGGACTACGAGATCCTGTTTCGCCTCACGGACCAACCGGGCCTGGCCTGCGCTCCAGGACTGTTCCTACCCATAGTCGAACAATACGACTTTATGTCTCGCATTGATCAGTGGGTAATCGAGCATCTTCTTATGAGCCTAGACAAAGATCAACGCTCAGAATCACATTTCTTTATTCACTTATCCAGTGCAAGCTGTAAGACCGACGATTTATTTGATTTTGTGGGTCAGCAGCTTCAGTATTATGATCGTCCTGCCGAACAGTTTTGTTTTGAAGTGACTGAATCTTTGGCCCTAAATCATTTATCTACCATTACTAAAGTCAGTCAGAACTTGAAGTCAATGGGCTGTCAAATAGCCTTAGATAATATTGGCAGCAACATGTCTTCCTTTATCCAACTCAAAGATTTGCCAGCAGATTACATTAAAATTGATGGCTTCTTAGTTCGCAATATTGTCAAGGATGTTGCATCAAGAAGCATTGTAGAATCAATTCATAACGTAGCCAAGATTATGGGAAAGGAAACCATTGCTGAGCATGTGGAATCCTTTGCCATTCTCCATCACTTAAACCATTTAGGCATTGACTATGCTCAGGGTCATTATTACGATCGGGCCAAGCCTCTCTCCGAGGTTCTAGCCAACTAGTGAATCCATTGCTCAGATCTCCCCTTTCTAGCCAGATCTAGCTTCTTATTTCTTAATCGCTTCAACCGCCAGGTGCTTCGGGCACCGGAAGAAAATATAGCTCTAAAAACCACAAAGCTGCCTGAAACAAAATTTTCTCAGACTGCTCTGTGCGAATGAAACTATGCTTTACAATAATTTTCAGTGAGAGCGCTTTAGTTTCCGCTTAGCCAGAATACCAGCGACACCTAAGGCAGCAAAGAGTCCAGCAGTTGCAACTTCGGCTGGCTCCGGCACAGGTGGAACTGGATCTGGGTCACCACCACCGATCAGCGCTGGAATTGCTGCCAAGGGAGCCAGACCTGCTAAGGCCGCAAAGGGAAACCCACCAGCAAGAGGTAACCCACCCTCAGGAGGAATTCCACCCAGGCCACAATCCTCGATCTCTATGGCCTGCGCAATCAATATCGGAGAAGCTGCAAAACCGACCGAAACATCTGCCGTTCCATTGCTAGCTACCAAGTTGGGCCCAAGGGAGCTAAGGGGCTGATTGAGAGATTCTTCTGAGGGCTGCTCCTCTAAAGAACCATCAGGAAAGACTGTTTGGCCTGCACAAATATTGCTGGTGGTAATATCTGTCTCTGTGAGGGGCACTTGATCACCCAAAGGAACACCGCCTAAATCCACCGAGGAGTTTTCCCCTAAGCCAATTTGAGCAGCATAGCTATAAGGGGTGTGGATAGCGCTATAGAAAGCGACTATCCCCAAGGTAGTGAGTGAACCCAAGTTTCGTAGCAGTTTCATAGGTAATCCAAATCCTTGTTAGTTTTCCCCGCGCAATCATTGCCAATATTGTGAAGCTCTATCGTACCACTGTTTTGAGGCAAAAACATCGACTATGGGGAAATTTAATCCCAAAAGGGGAAATTTAATCCCAAAAACAGCAAAAATACAACTTTAGGGTAATTGTCACCCTATTCTATAGCAAGTCGGATTTGTTGTAGCAAACTATTTTAATTTATCAGAGAGAAATATTTATAGCTTCCAACAAGGCTAATTTAAGGCCATACAAGGGAGCCAATCATACTCTTCCCCAAGGCAGCCTAGACATCAGCAGGGTCAAACCAGCAAAAGGCCCCTTACTATGACAGCAAGGGGCCTTTTGTGATTAGGGAAAGTCCCTTCGGTACTAGCAGCATCCATACCCCTTAATGCTTGGTTTTTAGGTCTACTAGTTTGCGTCTTACCCTTTCGGAGCAAGTAGCCATTTCGGGGACTTGTCTGGGCTTATGCGGGGGGTATGTCAGCCCGATGTCTATACTATATTCGGGCTGTAGAGGCTGATTAAACCGCGGAATCACGGAATTCGTGAAATTTTCTTGAGAGAAAAACTCCGTGCTATTGCGGATCTCCAGTGCCAAAATGGCATGATTTTGTTTGCGCGATCAAAGCCAAGCATGGGGCTACAAGGGATAGAGATTTGTGAGGAAAGGTATCTATTCCGTAAATATACGGATCCTTAATCTGGCGTCCTTGGGTAATGACAGCAAAACTTATGCAAATTGCGATGCTGTGCCAAACTAGATCAGTATTTTAGGTCTGTCATTGGGTTGCATCGCTTTTAACTATGGCTAAAAAAAGAGTTCTCTCAGGGGTGCAGCCAACAGGCACTCTTCATCTTGGCAATTATTTAGGAGCCATTCGAAATTGGGTTGAGGAGCAAAGCCAGTTTGAGAATTATTTCTTCATTGCTGATCTCCATGCCATCACAGTTCCCCATGATCCAGCAGTTTTATCGAATAACACCTATGCTGTCGCTGCACTCTATTTAGCATGCGGCTTAGATCTCGAACATACGACGATTTTCGTACAGTCTCATATTTCTGCTCATGCAGAATTAGCCTGGTTATTGAATTGCATAACGCCTCTCAACTGGCTAGAGCGCATGATTCAATTTAAGGAAAAGGCTCTGAAACAAGGGGAACATGTGAGCATTGGCTTGCTAGATTACCCTGTTTTACAGGCTGCCGATATTTTGCTCTATCAAGCCGATCTAGTACCTGTGGGCGAAGATCAAAAACAACATTTAGAGCTTACCCGAGATATTGCCACGCGGTTCAATTTTCAATATGCCTCTGCTGAGGCTCCCCTTTTAACCCTGCCTGAACCGTTAATTCGCAAAGAAGGGGCGCGGATCATGAGCCTTACGGATGGCACTAGCAAAATGTCTAAGTCTGATCCTTCGGAATTAAGCCGGATTAATTTGCTAGATTCTCCAGCACAGATTAACAATAAAATTAAGCGATCTAAAACAGATCCGATTAGGGGTTTAAGCTTTGATGCTCCAGATCGGCCAGAATGCCATAATCTGTTGACTCTATATCTATTGATGTCAGGTAAATCCTCTGCAGCAGTGGCAGCAGAATGCGCTGAAATGGGGTGGGGGCAATTTAAACCCCTATTAGCTGAGGTGGTGATCGAGGGGCTGCGACCGATTCAGGAGCGGTATGCCAGCCTGATGGCGGATCGAACAGCGGTCGCTACAGTGCTAAAGCGGGGGCGAGAGCAGGCGGAGGAGATCGCAACCCAAACCCTCTGTCAAGTCAAGGATGCCTTAGGCTTTGCCCGCCCGTTGTAAGGGTCAGCCCTAAAGGGTCAATTCAGGACAACTGACTCAAGTTTGACGTTCTGGATTTTGATCTGTTCGATTTTGACCCTCTGGAGGCTGATTTTGGGGGTAGGGAGGAGGAGTCTTGCAGATCGAGCGCGACCTCTAAGGGCAGCGTGAAATGAAAGGTGCTGCCTTGTCCTCGACCAGGAGATTCTGCCCAGATTTGACCATGCATCCCCTGAATCACCTGTCGACAGATGGCTAATCCTAGCCCCGTGCCGCCTGTACTGCGACGCAGAAAGTCTTCCTCTTGATAAAAGGAATCGAAGATGGTTTCGAGTTGAGTAGGTTCGATACCTCGGCCAGTGTCAGCAATCATCACCTCTAAATACTGCTGATCGGCACCAATGTTTGCTGCAATGGTGACTTCTCCAGCCTCCTCTGTAAATTTACAGGCATTGTCTAATAGGCGGTTAAGAACTTCTTCTAAGCCTTCACCATCCACTTGAATGGTAGGTAACTGAGCGTCTAAATTGACTGTGATTTTGGGTAGTTTTTGATACTTACCGCTGGAATTGAGGGAGCTCAAGGCTAGCTCAAGGGTTTCTGCAAATTCAATGGATTCAGTTTGATTATAAATTTGGCCTCCCTCTAGGCGAGACAGAATCAAAATATCTTGAATTAAGTTTCTCAGTCTACCTAGATCCTCTAGGGCCGTACTCAGCAAGACTTGTCGAAAAACCGGAGAGATGTCGGGTTCGCTGTCTAAACTTTCTAGACAGACTTGAATGGTGGATAGAGGCGTCCGTAATTCATGACCAACAATGGCAATTAAGTTGCTGCGGGTTTGTTCTAAGGCTGCCAGATTGCGATTGAGAGATTCTGAGTCGGTAAAGGCTTGGGCCTGAGTTAAGGCGACACCGGCTTGGGCTGAGATGGCTTCAACCAACGCGATGTCATTTTCATGCCACGGATAGGTTAGAGGGCCGACGTGATGGAGTTCCAAGACCCCAAGCAAGGATCCTTGGTGACGAATGGGAGCAATCAACCAAGATTTGATTTGCCATTGTTTAAGCTGGGCTGCAAAGTCGGCATCTTGGCGCAGATGTTTCACCGCGGAGATATCAGGAATTGCGATCGCCCGCTCTTGGGCCAAGGCGATCGACAATAAAGGATTGGTGGAAATAGGCCAGGGTTTGCCCTGCAAAGACTCTAAACCAGGAGGCACAAACTCATATTCGATTTCAACCTCTTCGTCGGCGAGGGTACAACAGTATAGAATGCACCGACAATGCTCAAACACCTGTCCCAATTCATGAACGGCAACAGCCAACACTTCTTTGGGGTCTAGGGACTGGCGAATGGCTGCCGTCATCGCATTGGCAAACCGTTCTTTACGTTCCTTAGCAGAGAGAGCCCGATAGGCTTTCAGTAATTTGTATTGACTGGCCTGTAAATAAGTGACTAACCGTTGACCAAACACTCGCGATTGCAACATTGGCAAAGCCAGAGAGTCTTGTTGGGGGGATAGCGCTAAGTCATACTGTTGTTTGGCTTGCGCCACCTTAGGGGCTAGCTCAGGGCGATAAGCAACGATATGATCGAGGAGTAAGCGAGCGGCAGCGAGGCTGACTTGACGCTCGAAGGTCCAAATTCCTTCATAACGATGAGCTTGCTCAACAGAGCTGAGGCTCATCTGCTGCTCAAGGCCGACCAGACAAGCGGTGAAGTCTGAGCTAATGATCACCAAGTGCTTTTCCTGGGCCAGAGGATCCTGGGCATCTAAGGGAATCGTTTCATAGTGATCGACCGCTAGGGCGAAGCTAGATTCTGGTTCGGGCGTGGCTAAGACATAGACTTGATTAGTCTGCTGGGCAATTCGTTGATACCGACGACTTTCTTGGCGATAAAACCGCTCTCGCTGAAAACTAGCAATCACGAGGGGGGCTTCAGGGCTGGCCAAGACAACATCCTCTATGGCGCGACAGAGGGCGTTGAGGGACGACTTAAAATACATCTGGGACCGCAGATGGGGAAAGTTGTCTAGTAGCCTGTGTAAAAAAGAAGTCGATTCGCTCACACCAACATCTCGCTGGATCTTGCTTTGGATAAGGGCAATATCATGGAATTTAGGAGGGGAGTGGCCAACTGGGCAGGGCTAACCTAAATGCTATCGCTCAGGGATTTGTCCCTCAAATTTGATTGAGATGGAGATCACTGGTCCATTGATCATGGTTAAGAATAGACGGAGCTAGGGAGATGAGTTTAGCCAAGGCGAAGTTTTGATGGAATTTTGAGCCTGCCTGTGATTTGACTCGGTACTAGCCAGCATAGCGCAGGTCGGTGATCGATGATAACGGGATGAAGTTGAGCAGGATTGATCCTAAGGCTGCCCCTGCCAAGGAGGACAGATCAGCGTACACTATTACACGATATCTCTTTAGTTGGTCTGCGATCGCAGGCCTATGACGATGATCCAACAAAAAACATGGCAACGGTTTGGGGTATTTGCCCTAGTGGGGTTACTTTTAAGTTGGGTGATTAGTTGTACGCCAGCGCCACAAACAAACACCAATACCCTCGATTTCTGGACGATGCAGCTCTCGCCGAAGTTTGACAGCTATTTCGAGCAGTTAATCGATACCTTTGAAACCGAAAATCCGGGGGTGAAAGTGAAATGGACCGATGTGCCCTGGGCTGCGATGCAAAGTAAAATTCTAGCTGCCGTCGCCGCTAAAACAGCCCCGGATGTGGTCAATCTCAATCCTGATTTTGCCTCGCAGTTGGCCAGCCAAGACAACTGGTTAGAGCTAGATAGCAAGATCTCCCAAGCCGATCGAGATCGTTACTTGGCCAATATCTGGGAAGCCAGTTCTTTAGAGGGTAAAAGTTTTGGTATTCCTTGGTATTTAACCGCTCGGATTGGCATTTATAACCAAGATTTACTCACCAAAGCCGGTATTGCCCAACCTCCAAAGACCTATGAAGAACTAGCTGTAGCGGCCCAACAGATTAAGGATAAAACCGGTAAATATGCCTTCTTCGTCACCACTGTGCCCACCGACTCTGGTGAATTGATGGAATCCTTCGTGCAGATGGGCGTCACCCTGATCGATAAAAATAACAAGGCTGCCTTTAATACCCCCGCAGGCAAAGCAGCCTTTCAATATTGGGTTGATCTATACAAAAAGAAGCTGATTCCCCCCGATGTCTTAACAGAGGGTCATCGGCGAGCCATTGACCTCTACCAATCGGGTCAAATTGCTCTACTGTCTTCAAGTCCTCAATTCCTGGGCACTGTCAAAACCAATGCCCCTGACATTGCCAAGGTTTCGATTAGCGCCCCTCAGATCACCGGCGCCACGAATAAGAAAAATGTCGCGGTTATGAATCTCGTCATTCCTAAGGATACTGATAAGCCCGAAGCGGCACTCAAGTTTTCCTTGTTTGTGACTAATCCTGAAAATCAGTTAGCCTTTGCCAAGGCAGCAGATGTACTGCCCTCTACCAAGGCGTCTCTCAAGGATGCCTACTTTAGTGACAGTGGCGCCGATGCTGACCCTGTGGCTAAGGCCCGTGTGGTCAGTGCCAGTCAAATGACCGATGCTGAGATTTTAGTGCCAGCCATGAAGGACATCAAAAAACTACAACAGGTCCTTTATGAGAACTTGCAAGGGGCCATGCTAGGGCGCAAGTCCGTTGATCAAGCCCTTGTCGATGCTGAAAAATCTTGGAATCAATTGGCAGCAGGATAGTTTTGAAGAAAGTGACCCACTAAGTAAAGCGATCCACAGAGGACTGTGATGGGATTGTGATTTCCGTCGGCAGATTTTTGGGCGCGGGGCTTTAGCGCTTGCTTTTGGGTAAAAGCTGCCTGGAGGGCCGTCTCTAGGCTAGGGAACACTGACAAAACATAAATCAGGGCAAATTGTGGCAAGATGGCAATCTG
>JAAUUW010000184.1 GCA_012030735.1 Acaryochloridaceae cyanobacterium SU_2_1 | reverse complement strand
TGAGTTAAGTCGGTGGATACCGTATTATTACTTAATCTTGCCCATATCCTCGGGAGAATCCAACTCTAGCAACCCTAATTTTATTTTTTGTTAGATCCAAGTGAGCCTCTAGAGGCAAGATCGTTCCTGCACGGAGTTAAGGGCTGCTAACGCCTCCCAAATATTTTGAAGTAAATGATCTAAACCCTGTTGGGCAACAGCAGAAATTAAGCAGATCGGCGAACCGCTAATTGCCTCCAGATCGGCTTGACGCTCCTGAAGAAGATCGGGTTCAACCGCATCAATCTTATTGAGAACAACCACCTGGGGACGCTGATCTAAGTCATGACCATAGGCCTTGAGTTCTTGCTGAATCGTTTGGTAATCTTCTTGCGGATCATCCTGAGTCCCATCGATCACATGCACCAGCAGGCGGGTCCGCTCCACATGCCTCAGGAATTCATGTCCTAGTCCCGTTCCCTGATGGGCACCTGCAATCAAACCAGGAATATCGGCAAAGACCGTACCATCACCGTCGGGGCGAGAGACAACCCCCAGGTTTGGCACCAAGGTCGTAAAGGGATAGTCCGCAATCTTGGGCCGAGCTGCGGAGAGCACCGAGATCAAGGTAGATTTACCCGCATTGGGCAAGCCGATGATGCCGACTTCAGCCAGTAATTTCAACTCTAGGCGCAGATTCAAGGCTTCCCCCTCTAGCCCAGGTAGACAATATTCTGGGGCACGGTTGCGGTTACTGAGGAAATGCTTATTGCCCAAACCACCTTTACCGCCCTGGGCGACGATCAAGGTCTGAGACTCCCTCGTCAAGTCCCCTAACAGCTCCTCCGTTTCGGCATGAAAGACCATGGTGCCGCAGGGAACATCAATGAGGCGATCCTTCCCGGCGGCACCCGTTAAGTTTTTAGGCCCCCCTCGGGTGCCATCTTCAGCCGTGAATTGATGGTTATATTGAAAATCTAACAGGGTTTGCAGATGGGTAACAGCCCGGAAAATAATTGAGCCACCGCGACCGCCATTGCCCCCTGCTGGGCCGCCTGCGGGTACGTATTTTTCTCGGCGGAAGGCAACCATGCCATCTCCACCCTTGCCTGCTTTGACGAATATCTCGGCTTGATCAATAAATCGCACTGAATTAAACCAACGCTAATGTCTTTCTTGAGCCTAGCTGATCCTGATTCACTCTTGCTCGATCTTGACCCTTGCTCGATCAAATTTACCCTGGAGGGATGATGTTTTGAGGCTGGTTTGCGACCCAGAGGATCACTGCAGTATAAGCAGTCTGTAGGTCCTGGAATAATAGGTCTAGAGGTTGCTGTTGTTGGCTCTGAGTTTCAAGTTGGGCTGCAATGCGAGACATGACCTGAGCGCCAACATGTCCACTGGCTCCCTTGATATGGTGAGCAACCTCACGCGCTGTCTCCCATTCTTGCTGGGTAACTGCCCCTTGGAGTTGCTCTAGATGCTGCTGGGTATCAGCGATAAATAGCGCCAGCAATTCTTGCTCAAAGACTAAATCGCCTTGAGAATATTCTTGTAATTGGTGGTGATCAATGGGGCCTAAACTCATGATAGTCAGAGATTCAGGGTGGTTGAGCAGAGTCTTGTTGCCTTGCCCTGACTTCAGTTGTCTTGCCTAAGAAGCGAAACAAAGCAAGTTAGTCTCGAAAAACAGGCTGGGTGACATCGGGACTGGAGAGAACCGGATCATTGGGGGAGACGGAGTCTTCTTGACTAAAGGTTTGATAGGTCAGCCGCGAAATTCTACGAATCAGCTCTTGGGCGCGGGGGTCATTGTGAGGGCGCTGGACTAAGATTGCGGCGACATAGCGCTGACCATTGGGCGTTTCGATCAGGCCCACATCACCAACCACAGAGCCGATATCTCCGGTTTTATGGGCAATGTCTGCCCCTTCATCTAAGCCTTGGGGTAATAGGGTGTCGGTAACGGTTTGTCGCATAATGCCGAGGGCGCGATCGCGACTGGTAGCTGACATGGATTTCCCCTCACCCAATTGCAGCATAACCTGGGCCATATCCTGGGGACTCACCGTATTGGTGCCATCCAAATCAGGGAGAGGATTGTGAATCACAGTGTTTTGGAGTCCCCAACTGCGAAACCGTTCATTGAGCTTTTCTGCGCCGCCTAAGCGCTTAATAAGCATATTGGTGGCTGTGTTATCGCTGATGATAATCATTTTCTCAGCTGTTTCCAGGGCTGAGAACTGAGTGCCGACGGGTAGATATTGCATTTCGCCTGACTCAGTGGCAATCAGGTCTTTGCTCATGGTTAACTGTTCGTTGAGTTTAAGTGTGCCAGCGTCTACATCCTGAAAAAATGCAATCAGGATGGGAACTTTGATAACACTGGCGGCTGAAACAGTTTGGTCGCCGCCGATGGTCACATATTCTCCACTGTCTGGATTGAGAAAAAACAGATAGGGGGTGAGTTCTGGTTGCGCCGCCGACCATTCTTGAATTTGATCCTTGATCGCGGTTAATTCTTGACCTTTCTGAGTCAATTGAGTGATGGCTGAGGCTTGAGGTGGCTCCAGCGCAGGGGATGCAGAGCTCGAATTGAGGGTTGCATTGCTAGGGATTGAGGCCCCCCTGAGGGTTGGAATGGCAGCTCTGGGTGAGGTGATCTGTGGATCGGCAATGGCCAGGATAGTGCCTGCGATCGCAGCCACTCCAGACCCCAATACCAATAATCGAGCCACATAGACCAATAAACCTAAGCCTCCCGCTTGTCTCTCCAAGACGGATCGGGTCGGGGCATGGGAAGGGCGGCGACTCTGCTGCAAACCAGGGACTTCTGGTCGGCCCTGGAAACGACGGCTCGGGGAGGGAGAAGTAGATCGCTGCTGGGTCACAGGCATAGCTAACTTGGGCTGAGTTGCAACAACGCCTGGCACAGGACGCTGGGGTTGAGAGTGCCGAAGTCTGGTTTGAGTCGGCTGCTTAGCAAGGGGTTGCTTGACAAGAGGCTTTTTCAGCAGGGTCTGAGTATGGGTAGCTTGCCCATTGCGCTCAGCGCGATGGGAGTGGGAGGCAAGTTGTTGTTCGCGTCTGGTCCGTCGGGCCAGCACAGCTCGACGGCGACGCTCTTGCAGCTGTTGCTGTTGGCGAGCAGTAACGGATTCCCCAGAGCGTTGTTTCAACACCATCCTCTCCTTAAACTAAGCAACCATGTAGGATTTTTCATTCAACGCCAGGTTGAACTATTCTAGGCAGAGACAATTTAAGACAATTAGGCACAAACCCTGGGGGTCTTTAGACAGCCCTTTAATCTCATTAAAGCTGATTAAGTATAAAGAATAAGGGCATTTTTATCAATTCCCCTGAATTTTCCAGTCAATTTGCCGAATCATTCCTCGCAACATTGCCAGTTCCTGACTAGACAGATGGCTACGATTAAAAAGCTGACGCAGTTTCTGCATTCTAGCCTTGGTTGTATGGGGATAGAGATAGCCAATATCTAGTAATAGATCCTCTAGAGCTTGGTAAAAATTTTCCATCTCTTGCAGGGGAGCTGTTCCTCCCTCAGGCGCCTGGCGTAGATCCTGGGCTTTTACCTGCTTCTGAGTCAGTGCTAGTTGGCGCAGCTCATAGCAACAAATCGTCACGGCTTGGGCTAAGTTGAGGGCAGCATAAACTGGACTGGTGGGAATTTGCAGAAATTGTTGGGCATAGTAGAGCTGCTCGTTGCTCAAGCCTCGATCCTCTGGCCCAAAGACCAGAGCTGAGGGTTGGTCCAGCAGGCAGGGCAGAATTTGTCGGGGTGGCTGAGGATCGATCTGCAGATGGCGAGGACGAGCCGTGGTGGCACCACGGACTGACAGTCTATTAGAGCTTCTGGCAAGGTTGCCACAGAAATTGCAGCTGCCAAGATATCTTGAGCATGGACAGCCATGCGCTGGGCTTCTAGGCCTCTAGGGTCACATTGGGGATTGACCAAGAACAATTGTTGCAAACCCATATTTTTCATGACCCTGGCCACTGCCCCCAAGTTCAGAGGACCTGCCGGTTCTACTAAAACGATACGAGTTTGGGCGAGTCTTAATTTAGCAGTCTCCGTCTGCTTAGCTCTCCTAGCCTGATCTGGATCATCCATAGGTTGCTATCCTCTACTTCAGCCCTCATCCTAGGGTATAGCACTCTCTTCAAACCCTCTGAGGGCTAGTGAAAATATCAGTGTGAATTTATAGATTATGGGTTAATAACCGTGACGCTTGATCACAAAATTCATAGCCCCCTTTGCCAAACATTGAATTGAACCCTTTTCATTGACAGATGAGGCTGTCAAAGCTTAAAACTTTGATGACTATCAAAATTTCAGTGCATTCTATTGGCTTTTTCGATGATTAAGCATGGATAACATGACAAATCCCTAGGATGTCTATAGAGTTGCTAGATATTGATATCGCGTTTAGCCCGGTGAGGGATAACTGAGGAACAGAACAGATGCAGCGCGCACTAGATCTTGGGGCCGTCCGATCCATTT
>JAAUUW010000039.1 GCA_012030735.1 Acaryochloridaceae cyanobacterium SU_2_1 | reverse complement strand
TAATGTGGCTTATCTGTCTATCAATCTGGGGATTGGCTTGTTTGCTATGGTCTGTATGGCAAAAGTTCGCAATCTGCCGCCTTCTAGATCCTAGGTCTAAGCTTCTGAGGTCAACAATGGCTTGAGGACACAAAGCCCCTGAAGGGCAGCACTAGACTATGGGCGAGCGCTTTTAAGCCTTGTTGGTCTTCTGCAAAGATATAGCCTTGACAAGGGCAGCGATCAGGGTCCTCAGTCCCATCGGCTAGCTTTTAGTCAAAGGCTTGTTCTTCTGGTTTTAGATCTCGTTCCATCAAGGCTTCCACCGCTTCTTGAGGTGTGATGCTCCCCTGGAGAAGACGGTGGACCTGATGGGCAATGGGAATAGGAATATGTTCGCGATGGGCCAGTTTGATCAGCACATGGGTGGTGTTGACGCCTTCAGCGGTGCCCTTTAAGCTGGTCAGGATAGTCTCTAGGGTTTGGCCTTGGGCTAATTGATAGCCAACTTGGTAGTTGCGGCTTAGGGGGCTAGTGCAGGTGGCCAGTAAATCGCCTAAGCCCGATAGGCCATAGAAGGTTTCGGCTTGGCCACCTAAATGGGTTCCCACTCGGATTATTTCAGGGAGGGCGCGGGTAATGAGTGCGGCCCGGGCATTGGTGCCTAAATGGAGTCCTTCGCAAACTCCAAGGGCGATCGCAATCACATTTTTCAGCGTGCCTCCCAGTTCTGTACCGATTTGATCGGAGTTGGTATAGACCCGAAAATTATCAGAGGCAAATAAACCTTGGACCTGTTGCACCGCTGCTTGATTTTGACTAGCAACCACCGTTGCGGCGGGCAGCCCTTGCTCAATCTCTTGAGATAAATTGGGACCCGACAGCACGACGACGGGGTGATTTGGAAAGGCTTGTTGCCAAATTTGAGCTGGGGTGCGTAAGGTTTCGGCATCTAGACCCTTGGTGGCGCTCACAATAATGGTTCCCGTGGGAATCTCAAGGGCTTGCAACTGCTGAACCAAGTCATTAATGCCTTGCATGGCAACGCTACCACAAGCACCGACGCTGTGGCGATGCTCTCTGAGAGGGGCAGCTCTTGATGGCGTGACCATATTGTGACCTTGTGGCCCTTGGCTTGGGCGAGTCTGGCTAAGGCTGATCCCCATAGGCCTCCACCCAGAATGGTGAGGGGCAAGCTCGTTATTCGATCGTCGATGGTGGGGTTAGCCGAGGGATCAGGGAGCATCAAGATGAGGAAACTAAGATCGTAAATTGTGCAATTTGAGAATTAATTGTCCAGAGAATACCAGGATGGGCCGCAGGCGAGTTGCCTATGGCCTAGCCTTGGGAGGGTGGGGGTTTGCCAAGGGTGGTAATGTAGAGCACTGCTTCATCCTCCGGAATGCCCAGCACTTCATTGACTTGATCGTCAAAGAAGCCGCCAATTCCACTAACCCCGATTTTTAAATGGATTGCGGCTAGATTGAGGCGTTGGCCCAGATGGCCTGCATCCATATGGAGATATCGGTAAGCGCGATCGCCGTAGCTTGCGATCGCCTTTTGTAAGTCTGCCGTGTGAAAAATTACCGCTGCCGCATCTCGACCCAATTCTTGACCCAAACAGAGATAATGCACCTCTCGCCGAAAATCTTTGAAGCGAATTTGACGCAACTCTTGCGCTTGCAAGGCATAGTAATAGCAACCTGTTTCTAGATCTGTCACATCGAGAACAGCCACAAAGGTTTGAATTAAGCTCAGATCAAAATAGTCTGGCCGTTCTTCTAAGCCTTGGTCATGATATTGCTCAGGGCAATAGGCAAAATGCAGAACATCACTCAACTCTTGCCAACTAAGGCCTGCCCCTGTGTAGCGACGGGTTGATCGCCGGTGCAGCATTGCTGTTTCTAACTGCTCAAGGTCTGCTCCCCACGGAATTGGTTTTTGCTGAATCGGCATTTTTAGACAAAAGGGAAAATTATATTTGTCCTCTATTGAGACTGAGGGCAGGCTGCTGCTATAGGTCAACTCTTGGGACTCAATCGCTGTGGCTGCATGGGTATAGGCTAGCAAATCCCCCTCGGCCAAGGCAGGATAATCTAGGCATTGGTTCGAAGGCAATAGGGTGGGGGTAGGGGGTAAGTTTTGGTCTGCTTCTAGCAAGTCTGCCAAGGCCGCAGCCGCAATCACACCTTCCTGCTGGGGATCTAAATAGAGCAGTTGATTTAATTGCTGATCGACGAAACCGCCCATCAGATGCACCCGGAAATCATAGAGGGATGCAGCCAATTCCAGATTGCCCAGCAGATGCCCACTGTCGAGAAAAATGCGACGATAGGCACGGTCTTCATAGCGCCATGCTGACCGCTGAAAGACCGCAGAGACGAGGATTGCCAACCGT
Organism: Acaryochloridaceae cyanobacterium SU_2_1; assembly: GCA_012030735.1. Taxonomy (GTDB): domain Bacteria; phylum Cyanobacteriota; class Cyanobacteriia; order Thermosynechococcales; family Thermosynechococcaceae; genus Acaryochloris. The sequence continues at coordinate 19,731 of JAAUUW010000039.1, read as the reverse complement.
GTTTGGGTGAGGGCAGGATGCCAGAGGCAAGCCGCCTCTAAATTTGACCAAACATGGCTGTCCCAAAAATGCAGCAGAGAATGGGTTTTGGCCTGATAGTTATATAAGCCAGCGGGCAACATCGTGCCTTCCCCTGCAATCACATAGATCTCTGCGGGGTATAGCCCCCCAGCGGAGGGAGCTGTTCTTAAGTATAGGGGCCTCTCAGGATAGGGAATGACAGCGGTAATCCCATAGCTGCAATAGAGGAATTGTGAGAGCCGTTGCCACTGGGAGGGGCTGGCTCTAGATTCTGATTCTAGATAGGTTTTGAGGCTAAGGGACGCGCCGAGGGGATAGTCCTTGAAGGGAGTAGGCTGTTCAGTGAAATCAAGCTCTCGACCCCGACTTGCAATGGTTTCTGGGGCGTATTTGGTGCGCTCGTGATAGTGCTGGGTGATGGTTAGGGGCAGATCTGCCATGCAACAAGTGAATCAATCAGGGGACAATCTATTTAATCCTGGCTATGTTCAATCCTGGCATATCTTGGCAGCAGGATTGGCTACCGCCTATGAAATTCAATGCGATCGCCCCGAAATGTAAAATCGTACTTTTGCAAAAAATCCTGGCCTAATAAACCGAGTTCCATATCAGGACCAGCTACCGCCACAGGAATTTGGTAGGACTTGAGGCCGCCTACTTCCATAGCGTTGATATACACAATAGGAAACTCAGTAGATCCATTAGCTGTGGCGGCCAGAAAACTGCCGACCACATGGGAGGTGTTCAGCCCTAAAGCCTTGGCCATGGTGCGGGTAATGACAGTGCGACTGGCCCCAGAATCGACGAGCATCTCGAAGCTGCGACGATTGTTGAATTTGACATCAATCACGGCAACGCCTCCAGATCGCCGTTTGATGGCAACCTGGCCGACTTGGCTGGGGCTAGTGAGGGAGGGCTGTACAGAATGTTGTTTAGGATTGCCTTGGGAGTTTGATTGGTGCAACTGCTGCAATTGCTGACGGTAGCTGCGCAGTTGAGTGGCTTGTTCAGGAGCAGCTTTGATCAACTGATCAATCACCTGCATGGCTTGAGACCAGTTTTGGCGCTGTACGGCTTGTTGCAATTGTTGGTTGAGCGTTGCAATATTGGTTTGCGCTGCTCCCGCTAGGGGAGATAAGACAATACAAAAGCTGAATAATAAAGCTGTTAGGGAACCCTTCATCGAGGCAAGCCGGTCTATTCTATTTCTCTCATCTTAGGTTACCCAAAGTTTGATCACCAGAGTGCAATTTTCGCCAGTGGTAGAGATTGCCCTGAAAATTTCCCAGCTTCTGAGACCCTCAGGAGGGATGAACCTTTTAGCTTCCCGTTGATCTGGGCTTGGTTACTGTTGCCAGATGGTGATGCAGTAGGGGAGATTCAAGGCATAGGGCATGAATGCGATCGCGTCCCTGTTGTTTAGCCAGATACAATGCCTGATCAGCAGCCTCCACCAAGGTCGAAGGGGCAATATTAGCATCAGGAACTCGACTGGCTACTCCTAAGCTGAGGGTGACATAGCCTCCTAGGGGAGAATTGAGATGGGGTAAAGCCAACTCGTGAATGATGTTATGAATCAGATTAGCCACATGGGTAGCCCCCAAGATATCTGTATTGGGGAGGGTGACCATAAATTCTTCGCCCCCATAACGAGCGACACAATCCGTTGGCCGTCTTGTGCTTCGTCGAATGGCTTGGGCGATTTGTTGAAGGCATTGATCTCCAGCCCGATGGCCATAGGTATCGTTATAGGCCTTGAAATAATCGACATCACACATAATTAACGAGAGCGGTTTAGCCTCTCGCATCAGTCGAATCCATTCTGATAGCAGCACTGTATCAAATCGACGCCGATTATATACCCCGGTTAAACTATCCGTCAGCGTCAGCTCTTTCAGTTTGTGATTGGCCTGCTCAAGCTGAATCGATAGCTGCTGTAAAGTGGCGTTTTTTTGGGCGAGTTCCAGATGAACACTATGGCGTTCCAACGCGTATCGGATCGTAGAGCAGAGTCTAGACCGATCAAAATGTCCCTTGGCGAGGTAATCTTGGGCTCCCCTCTGCAGGAAGTCTAGGATCATCTTTTCGTCTAGGTTATCGCTATAAATAATCAGCGGGATAGAGGGAAAGGCTTGGTGAATGGCTTGAAAAGCCTCTAACCCTTGGGCATCTGATAATTGTGGATTTAGCAAAACTAAATCAAAGGCTGTTCCATCGGAGAGGCGCTCCATGCCCTCAGCCAAACTCTGACGATGCTCAAGGGTGATCGGGAACAGTTGATCAATATTGAGCAGTTCTCTGACAATCTCGATATCCTGAGTATTATTCTCAATTATCAGAATTCGAGTATTGCTCGTTTTCATATTTTGTCCCCCGAATGAATAGTGCCGGACTAGAGATGTTTCTCCAAGAAATTCCTTAGAGATCTGTAGCTATGCGTTTTTCATGCTTGGAGAATAAAGGACTCTCTCAAGTTCAGGGCTCTAGCATTCTCTGAACTTCAGCGATTTTCAAGATCTTTGAGTCGCTCACCCATTGGTCCAGCCTAGGGTACCCAGACTGAGGAGAGGATTGTACAGGTTTGCCGATGAATTTGAGAAATAAAAATCATAGGGCCTGACTATCTTTAGGGCCTGAGAGATGACTACTTGTCAGGATGGTTACGGGGTGGAATTGTCCGGCCGATATAAAATCTCTGCTCTAGCCGTCTTAACCCCCACCAAGCGGTAGTTGCAGCAAAGACAAGACTCGTGGTCGCGATCGCAATCGGCAAGGAAACACCCCCAAACCCAAAGGCCAGGATAGGCGTAATCCCCCAAGCCAAGCAGGCCAGCGAGATCAATCCCTGTCTTAGCCGTTTAATCCGCTGGAGGGCCTGCCGACAGCTTTTACAATGCACGGTATGAGAATAGTACCGATCCAACAATTGGTTGCGGCTCAAGGCTGGGGGTAAGGTTTCTCCAGGGAAGGGATCGGCTTGATACCGTTGTTGCCATTGATGGAGCGCCAAGACAAAGCGATCGGCGCGCGTTGGCAAGTAAAAGGCTTTCGCTACGGACTGTTGATCCTTGGTTTGCTCTAAGTAGCGCTCTTGATGATGTAAAAAGATTTGGTCATCCTCTAGGATGGCATTTTGACCAAAATGAGAAGACCAAACTGGAGCATGACTGATCAAAAAGGCCGGCAACTTAGAGGCAAACTTAAAGGGAAATCGCGCAAAAAGTCGACATTCCCCTTTGCGAATGGGGGTGGCATAGACCACGGTGAGCGTCCTGCCAAACTGGGGTGAGGTCAAATCATGCCACATCAACCCAGGGGCAATAAAGGTTGTGGTTTGCGGCCCCATGGTGCCTCGGCGTGGTCCTTCGGCCCAGATCCCTTGAAATCCTTGTTTGCCAAATTCAGTTACCTCTAGCTCTACGGGGCCTGCATTGTTGCGGTTGCCCACCGAGCGATGGTGGGTATAGGGTAAATGACTCGGATCTAAAACATTCTCAAGCAGCGTCAGAATATCGTAGGGCATATCCCTAACGCCATCCAGAATAACCCATTCATCGCCAGCCCCTTCGATGGGATCAACGATGGGGATAGGGGTCAGGGATGCCCGTTCCCGTTGACCCGGATAGGCAAATAACAACCCTTGGCGCAGGGCTGTGGGTAAGGTTTGAACACAAGCCCGTCGGGACTCTTCAGCAGAACCACCTGCTACCTGCTGCGGAATATGCTCACAATTGCCCGAACCCGAAAAAGCCCAACCATGATAGGGACATTCTAGTAAGCCCTCTTCATCAATCCGACCCTCCGATAACCGAGCTAAACGGTGGGGACATTGATCCTCAAACACTCGCCAACACTGAGCCGGTTGATCCCACCAAATCACTAGGTCTTGCCCCAATAAGGTAAAGGGCGTTAATTGTTTTTGGTCTAAATCTTTCAAATAGGCAATCGGATACCAAGCTTCACGCCAATCAAATTGGGATGGATCATCCCCCCCCACAGGTAATTCTATTGAGTCAGTGGTTGGGGTCGGTGGGGTAACTGTCTGGCTTGAGGGGTCGGGAGGCTGAGGGTTAGGGTCAATGAGGGTTAGGGCCATGGAAAAAATGTTTTAGAACTGAATCAGGAGAATAAAGGTCAGTAGGATGAAGGTTTATCCACCCATGGGAGTCATCTCTTGGCTGGCCTTGACTAAAATTTAAGGATATTAATCATAAGGTAACAAAAAAAGCGTTAATATGTCGAATTATTACATCTTTAGATCAAGGACTTGATAAATAAAGATAAACATGCATTAGATCTGAAATAGAATCTTGACCAAGGAGGATACTCGCCCGATCGCGCTCTTGATCTGTCCGTTCCAGTTCCTCTCTCCAATCCATTGATCACAGGTCAATCAGACCATCGACGCATTAGATTGGCATGGCTTTTAGAAATTAGATCAAATTCAAGGGTCTTGCCGGACTGGGTGAATAGTGAACGACGCACTGTATCTAAATCGAACAAAATTTCACGCTTATGCGGATCGCGGACTAGACTCTGCACCCATCCTACGGCGACCAATCGAGTGCCTTGCGTGACTGTTTCTACCCGATGGAGAGTGGAGGAGGGATAAATGATCGCCGCACCAGCCTTGAGCTTATAGTTGCGATCGCCATCAGCATAATCAAAGCTCAAGGCTCCCCCCTCGTATTCGCTGGGTGCATTCAGAAATAGGGTAAAGGATATGTCAGAACGATGATAGGCGGATCCCCCCATCAAGGCATTATCCACATGATCACCATAGGACATGCCTGAGGTGTAACGACTAAAGAGGAGGGTGTGAATCAATCGAGGCTGCACAGCAATCTTAAACAACAGATGATTAAGGAGGGCTTGTTTAACCTCTGTTTGCAATGACTCTGTACAGTCGGCGTGACTATCAAGCTGGCTGTTGTTTTTGACGAGTTTGGCATGCCAACCGGCAGTTGTTTTACCATCCACAAACTCAGCAGAGGCTAAGGTTGTGGTGATCTTTGTGAGCGCCTCTGGTGTCAATACATCATCCAGGGTCAAGATCATGATCCGACTTGGTTCTCCTGTCGCAAATAGGCCCCAATAAAGCTATCTAGATCACCATCCATGACATTTCCAATCGCAGTGGTTTCTTGGCCAGTGCGTAAATCTTTCACCATTTGGTAGGGATGAAACACATAGTTGCGAATTTGGTTTCCCCAGGCTGCTTCGACAATATCACCCCGAATATCGGCAATTTCTTGAGCTTTTTGTTCTTGGGCAATCACCAATAACTTGGCCTTGAGAAGGGCCATTGCCTTCTCTTTGTTTTGTAACTGCGATCGTTCTTGGGTACAGCGGACAGCCAATCTTGTGGGCAAATGGACGATGCGGACGGCTGTTTCTACTTTATTGACATTCTGGCCGCCCTTGCCGCCTGATCGCGAGGTAGAAATATCTAAGTCCTTTTCAGGAATTTCTAGTTGGACTTCATGATCCAATAAAGGCATCACCTCCACTCCAGCAAAACTGGTTTGGCGTTTGCCATTGGCATTAAAGGGGGAAATGCGTACCAGTCGATGGGTGCCCTTTTCAGATTTGAGATAGCCATAGGCATAGCGACCTTCAATTTCTAGGGTTGCGGATTTAATGCCTGCCTCATCTCCCTCCGAGAGTTCTGCCAACTGAACTTTATAGCCCTGTTGTTCTGACCACCGGGTATACATACGTAGCAGCATCTCAGCCCAATCTTGGGCATCGGTGCCTCCGGCGCCGGTATTAATGGTCAAGACTGCCCCAGTTTTGTCGTAGGGACCAGCGAGTAATTGCTGTAATTCCCATTGATCGAGTTGCTGACGGAGGATTTGTAGGTTATTCTCCGCTTCTTCTAGCAAAAGAAGGTCTTCTTCAAGCTGCAATAACTCCAGCAGAGCTTGGGCATCTGCCAAGGTATTTTTCCAGTTCTGCAATTGCTCCTTATGGGATTTGAGTTCAGTCAGAGCTTGCAAAATCTGCTGTGCTTTGGTTTGCTCATCCCAAAAGTCGGGCTGGGCAGCGACTTGTTCTAAATCGAGAATTTGGGCATTGAGGGCAGGTAGGTCAAAGATATTCCTGAGTTTTACCCAGGCGCTCAGACAACTGCTCTACCTCTCGTTTGAGATCGGTCATATCCATCAATTATGCCCCTCCCTCTTGGAGTATGGCTCGATTGCCCCCTGTGGCTTGAGCCTGTCGTAGAGAGGCTTCTGCCGAGGCAATTAGGTTAAGGGGTGACCATTGACTGCTGGGTAAAAGGGTTCCAACCCCTAAGCTGATCGTTACAGAATGAACTGCGCTGATAGGATCTGAACCGATGGGTTGATGCTGATCAGCGAGTTTGAGGGCTTTAACGCGTAACCGGACCTTTTTGGCAAGACAAGCCGCTTCATCTAGGGAGGTCTGGGGCAGGAGAATCACAAACATATCTCCCTGATAGCGGGCTACCAAATTGGCAGGGCGCTCTATATTGGCGCTGATCACTCGCAAGACTTGGCTAAGGCAGTGGTTGCAAGCCAGATCGCCATGATGTTTGCGATACTGGTTAAACCCATCGATCTCACAGAGGATCAAGGAGAGGGGCTGTTGTTTCCCTGCTAATCGCTGCCATTCTTTGGCAAGGCGGGCATCGAACCGTGAACGGATGGCGACCTGAGTGACGCTATCCCCTCCCCAGAACCGCTCCCATGTTTGGTATAGGATCGTCGGTTGCAGGTTATAGACAACATGATTTCTGAGCTGATTCAAGATTGAAGGTTTAGAGGGAGGAGGCACCTCTATCGGTCTGAGGGGTTCAGGCCGATTACTAGAAGAGATGGGTGGAAGAAAAGACACACAGACTCCGTAGGGTTGAAGGGCCAGAATCTTGTTTACCTCGTTACCGGAAGCGTGACTTTTGGGTTAAGTCAGAGAGAGCCGGCGGCGGGGCCATTAACCTCTGCTTTGCTCAATGAAATTTCTGTCGGCTTGATAAAAGGGAGGCAGAATCGATTCCTGATTAAATTTAGGGGGATTCGTATAGTTAATTTTCCCCATTACAGACTAAATCAATCAAAATGGATGGAGTGAGTTGGCTGTCTTATCTTAGCGTAAAGATCGGCTTAAGTGGATACATTCTGTTGTAGAGAATCTTGACCGAATCGATCTGGGCTAGGGGTCTCAGATTATATGAAATGGCCAATTATGGGCAGAAATTATGGGTATGCAACTCTTTCGCTATCAGACTGCTCGGGAATTTTGCGATCGCACCCAAGCCTACCTCCTGAACCATGAAGCCGAACATCATCTATTACTCGGCATCCAAAAAGCCTTAATTCGCAGCCCTCAGAATTTTCCAGACCCACCCGATCTGCTGACAGTTGAGGCAGCGGGTCAGGTCATTGCTGTTGCGATGCGCACCCCTCCCCATCATTTGGTGCTCTCTCAGTCCCGATTGCCCGAAGCCCTGCCCTTGCTCGCTGCAGCCCTGCAAGATTCACCACAACCCTTAACAGGGGTGAGTGGTTTGATTCCCGAAACCACAGCCTTTCTCCAGGCATGGCAAGCTCTGACCGGCCAGATTGGTCGCCTAAAAATGTCCCTTTATATTCATCAACTGAGTGATCTGCTACCTCGTACCTATGCCCCAGGCGAGTTGCGAGTTGCAAAACCTCAAGATTTCAAGCTGCTCTTGAGATGGTCTCAGGCTTTTTCCCAAGAAGCCTTGGGCAGCATTGAAGACCAGATTGAAAGAGTACTGACTTTACAAATCGAACGGGGGGATCTCTATCTTTGGCAAGATTCGCAGCCCGTTGCCATGGCAGCTGGACGATGGTCCTCGCCAGGGGGAGTCGGATTGGCCCTGTGTATACACCGCCTCGCTATCGACAACGGGGCTATGCCACTGCCTGCGTTGCCGCCCTCAGTCAACGGCTGCTTCAGCAAGGTGTTCAGCATTGCTTTTTGTTTACCGATGCAGACAACCCTATTGCCCAGCATCTCTATGGCAAAATTGGCTATCAGCCTGTCTGCGATTGGCGTGATTATAGTTTTGACCCTTGAAGGACGGCGGTGGCATTCACGGTATAGGGCCCCCAAATAGATCCTTGTCGCGGGGGTAATTGTATTGTCAACGGGCAGCCAGTTGCTGGAGAGGTCTCTAGGGTTCCGGTTCCATAGAGTAGGCTAGCCTGTTCACTGTTCCAGAGCCAGGGCAGGGACTCAGTATCGAGTTCAAGGCTTGTGGTGATCTGCTGGTTGCTCTTGTTCACCGCAATGATTAAGCCCTGATCTTCGCAGTAGCGACAGAACAGATAGAGATCCTCCCCTGCTGCTAAGACTTGATACTGCCCAATCCGGAGGGCAGCGAACCGATGGCGCAGGCTAATCAATTGTTGATGAACTGCCGCTAATCCTAAATCCCAATTGGCCTGGGGTGGAAACCCGCGGCGACAATCTGGATCTAACCCTCCCGGTAAGCCCACTTCATCTCCATAGTAAATACAGGGCGCACCCGGAAAAGTCATCAGCAACAAGGTGGCGAGTTCAACGCTGGCCCTATCTCCCTGGGCAATGGTCAACAAGCGAGCAGTATCATGGCTGGCTAGCAAATTCAATTGGGTCAGTTGAATGTGCCAAGGATATTGCTCTAGTAAGGTTTGCATTCGTAGGCCATAGGCTTGGGCTGTTAGGGGTTTATAGGCTCTGTGGAGAGCTGGACTGACTTGCTGTGGATCAAGATGGTCTCCGGCGACAAAGGCGATGGTGGCAGCTGTAAAGGGATAGTTCATCACCCCATCAAATTGATCGCCCGCTAACCATTCTTGAGCATTTCCCCAAATTTCACCCACAATATAGGCGTCAGGATTTAAGGCTTTGATGCGATCTCGAAACTCCTGCCAAAACCCTGGCACCTGAATCTGATCAGGAACATCCAAGCGCCATCCATCAATCCCCTGTTTAATCCAATATTCGGCAACCTGCATCAAATACTCACGCACCTGCGGATGGGCATGATTAAACTGAGGCAGGGCACGATTCTCGGCCCAACTCAGGTAATTGGCAGGTCGCTCCCCTTGGTAGGCGGCCAAGGGCCAGCCCTCAATCTTGAACCAGTCTAGCCAGGGAGAATAGGGACCATTCTCTAAAATGTCATGAAACTGGAAAAAGCCACGACTAGCATGGTTAAAAACCCCATCCAACACCAGCTTAATTTGACGTTGATGAGCCGCCCTTAACAAAGCCTGAAAGGCTTCATTGCCCCCCAAAAGGGGATCAATCTGATAATAATCATGGGTATGGTAGCGATGGTTACAGGCTGATTGGAAAATAGGCGTCAAATATAGAGCTGTAATTCCTAAATTCACCAAATAATCGAGCTGCTCAATCACACCCCAGAGGGTGCCGCCCTTATAGCCTTGGCTAGTGGGTGGATCTAGCCAGGGCTCCCATGCCTTGCTTATGGGAGGCTTCAGAGCATACCCTCGAGAAAATCGATCAGGGAAAATCTGATAGAAAACCGCATTTTTAACCCAATCTGGCGTAGAAATGGACATTTTTGTTTCGTAACTTTTTAAATCGGTTACAGGGGAAAGAAAAATACAGCAAATGGGTATATTCGTAATGGTCTCCCCATACAATCGGGAGTTATGCCTATCCCTTTCCGAGTTTGCTGTTAAATGACCTAGTTGAACTTTTTAGCCTTAGAATGACCCAGGCATTATCTTCCTACTGTTCCAGCGTTTGGTCCATAAAACCAATCTTATGAATGACGACATAGTAGAAGCAGCCCATGAGCGCCAACGCTTGTCTGTGTTGCATAAACAATTAATTATCAGTTTGAAATTTCATCATAGCCAGACCTTAGAACAGATTCCCCTAGAGATGGCTGTCCAAGCTGTGATTGAGGTTTGGGAGTCTTGCCACAAAACGAAGCTGAAATCTTAATAGGGATCTACTTGATAGCCCAGCTCCTGCAGCTGTGTTCTCGACTGTCGCCAATTAGGCTCCACTTTTACAAATAATTCCAGATAGACCTTGCCGGTAATCAATTTCTGAATCTGCTGGCGGGCTTCTGTACCGATGGCTTTGAGCATTGTCCCTTGCTTGCCAATCAGAATCCGTTTTTGCGAGGATCGCTCCACTTGAACCGTGGCCAAGATGCGGGTAATATCGGGGCTTTCATCCACCCGATCAATGGAGACTGCAACAGAATGGGGAACTTCTTGGCGAGTGAGACGCAAAACTTGCTCTCGAATGAGCTCACCCATAATGAACCGCTCCGGTTGATCGGTCACTAAGTCGGGTGGGTAGTAATAGGGACCGAGGGGTAAATGCTCAACCAAGAGAGCCTGGAGATGATCCAAATGAGAGGGCGCTGAGGCAGAGAACTTGCAGCTTGACCAGCCCTGGGTTTGGGCAAGGGTGCGATAGGGTTGATCTAAGGTTTTTTGATTTTGCCGGGGTTGCAGATCCGCTTTATTGAGGCCCAAAATAATTGGTATTTGGGTTTGAGTGAGAAGATTGGCGATAAACCGATCCCCTCCTCCTAAGGGCGCTGCACAGTCCACAATAAATAAGACAACATCCACCGCATGAATCGCCATCCGAGCATTTTTGACTAAAATCTGGCCCAGTTGATGATGGGGTTTATGGATGCCTGGGGTATCCACAAAAATCAGTTGCGCCTCAGTAGTCGTTAAAATCCCCCGGAGGCGATTGCGGGTGGTTTGAGCCACGGGGGAGGTAATCGCAACCTTTTGACCAATCAATTGATTCATTAAGGTTGATTTGCCAACATTTGGCCGACCGACAATCCCCACAAAACCAGATTTGAAGGTGGGTGGCGCTAGAGGTAGGCAAGTAAGATTTTCTGACAGACTCAAAACTATAGCTCTCAATGGAGGGTGAACAGATTGAGTCGGGGGGGTCTCTCTCTCAATCTTGGTTGCTTAAAGAGGCATCTGATTAATCGCTTCGGTTTCACCAATGACCACCATCACTGCCCCCTTGTGGAGTTTAAAGTTTGGGTTAGGGTTGATATGAAACTGTTGCTCATGACAAATTGCTAGCACATTGAGGCCATAACGACTGCGCAGCTCTAGCTCACCAATGGATTTAAGGTTGAAATCCTCTGGTACGACAATTTCGACGATGCTATGCTGCGGATCTAGCTCAAAACGATCCAAGATGGATGGCTTGGTGAGCGATCGCGCTAAGGTGCAACCCGCCTCATACTCTGGATACACCACTTGATCTGCTCCCACCCGTGTGAGTAGCTTGCCATGAATCTCGGAGGAAGCCTTGGCCACTACCTTGCCCACACCCCCTTCCTTGACATTCAAGGTGGTGATGATGCTTTCTTGCAGATAATTGCCAATGGCAATGATCACCGTGTCAAACTCCAAGATACCTGCTGCTTTTAAGGCCATCGGATCCGTAGAGTCTAATTGCATCACATGGGCGGCCCAGTTGTTATTGGACACCTCGGCGACTCGCTTTTCATTGATATCCGTGGCTAGCACCTCATGGCCTGCTTGATGCAAGGTTAGACAGACGGCACGACCAAATCGTCCCAAGCCAATGACGGCAAATTGCTGGTTTTTCTTATTGAAATTGGGAAAAAAACTTCTTGATCCAAAGTTCACGGGTTTAAGTCCATAATGTCACGTTTGTTTGCCAGCTAAACTTGTTAACCCACTAACAGAGATTCTTCGGGATAATGCAAGGCGCTGGGCCGTGGATCTCCGAGAAGGGATGCCATTAATAACAGTACTCCCACCCGCCCCATATACATGGTCATCACCAAGGTGAGTTTGGAGGCTACCGAAAGTGTCGCTGTAATGCCAGTGGATAGGCCCACGGTTGCAAAGGCCGAAACGACCTCAAACAAAATATTGATGAAGGCCACCTCTGGATCGGCAATGGCCATGATGATGGTTGAGAGCACAACAGTTAAAAAAGATCCCACAACCACACCAATGGATTTCAAAACCAAGGAGAAGGGAATTTGGCGTTCATAGAGGACAACATTTTCTTTGCCCTGAAGAATTGCTTTGGTGGAGCTACTGAGCACTCGAATAGTAGTGGTTTTTACCCCACCGGCTGTTCCCCCTGGGCTACCGCCAATAAACATCAGGGCAATGATCATAAATAGGCCAGCGTTGGTCATTTTACCAATATCAATGCTATTAAAGCCGGCAGTGCGAGCTGTTACAGACTGGAACCAAGATGTCATCAGTTGCTGTTCTAAGGTAAAGGGCTTGAGGGTCATAGGATTCCGAGATTCCGCAAAGAAAACACAGACAGTTCCCAGTAACAATAGAATCAAGGTCGTACTGATGACGATTTGAAAATTAAGAGAAAAAATCATCCGCTCTGGCTTGCGAGTCAGACGATGACGGATCCAGAGATAAGCTTCGAAGATCACTTCATAGCCAATCCCGCCAAAAATAATTAACCCAGGAATAACCAGATTCAACAGCGGGGAAAACTGATAGTCAACAAGATTATTAGAGAAGAGACTGAACCCAGCATTATTCCAAGCACTGACGCTATGGAATAATGCATACCACAGAGCCAAGGGCAAACCATGGACTGGTACATAGATGCACAACTGCAAGAAAATTCCGGTTAGCTCAAAGATCAAGGTCATGGCAATAATAGAGCGAACCATCTGAACTCCGCCCTGAAGTTTACTGCGGTCTAAGGCTTGTTGGACGGCGATTTTGTCTCGTAGACCAAACTTGCGGCCTAGTAACAAAAGTAGAAAGGTGGTGGAGGTCATATATCCCAAGCCTCCCACTTGAATCAGCATTAGGATAAAAACCTGGCCCCAAACGGAAAAGTAGCTGCCTGTATCCACAACAATATGGCCCGTGACACAGACAGCGGAGGTGGTGGTGAACAGAGCGACGATCCAGCTATTCCATTCTCCACTAGCGGTAGAGATGGGTAATAGCAAGAGCAATGTACCCACCAGAATTACGGCTAAGAAGCCCAGGCAGATAGTCCTAGAAACAGTCATGGCTAACTTTCCGTAGATTCAGGTTGATTTTCTTGTGATTAAGAGGCAGTAAAGGGGCCTCAAGATGTTAATTTTTCATCCCCGAAATGGGTGGTCTGGTTTGAAGGTCTGGTGTGTTAGAGGTCGAGCAGTAACAAAGTTCGGCTTGTTTCATCCGGTTTAAAGCCTCCTGAAGGCGATGGCATTCTGCAATCAAACTGATCCGAAGATAGCCTTCTCCATGATGCCCGAAGGCGCTACCAGGGGTCATGACGATGCCTATTTCTTGGAGCAACCGGAGGGCAAAATCAGCGGAGGACAACTGGGAGGGACAGGGGGCCCAGAGATACATGGTGGCTTGGGGTTTAGGGACTTGCCAGCCCAATTCAGCTAACCCTGCAACCATAAAGTCTCGGCGCTGACAATAGCGTTGTTGGACGGTATGCAAATGGCTGTCTGGCAATTTTAGGGCTGTTTCAGCAGCGGCTTGGACCACTGAAAATACCCCATAATCCAAATTGGTTTTCAGGGTGCGTAGCCCCTGAATAATCTGAGTATTGCCGACGACAAATCCGACCCGCCAGCCCGCCATATTATAGGTTTTGGAGAGGGTATGAAATTCTACACCAATGTCTTTGGCACCGGGAATCTCTAGTAAGCTGACGGGTTGATACCCATCAAAGGCTAATTCTGCATAGCATAAATCGTGAACCAACAGAATTTGATGTTTACGGGCAAAGGCAACAATCTCGACGAATAATTCCCGAGGGGCTACGGCGGTGGTGGGGTTGCTGGGATAGTTAAAGTAAAGAATTTTAGCCCGTTCAGCGATGGTGTCGGGAATACTGGCTAAATCAATTAACCAATCTTGTTCGGCGGTTAAGGGCAAGCCATAAATCTCAGCTCCGGCGAGGGCTGGCCCGCGAAAATGGGGGGGATAGGCTGGGTTTGGGACTAAGACGACATCGCCAGGGTTGATATAGGCGAGGGCCAGATGGGTGAGTCCTTCTTTGGAGCCAAGGAGTGGTAAGGCCTCGACTTCTGGGTCTAGTTCTACGCCGTAGCGACGGTGGTACCAATCAGTAATGGTATGTCGAAAGTCGGCTCGGCCTTCAAAGGGAGGATAGCCATGGAGGTTGGGGTTTTGAAGGGCTGCGATCGCAGCCTCTATCACAGGCTGGGGCGGTGGGCCATCGGGGTTGCCCATTCCTAAATCGATCAAATCCAACCCCTGGGAGCGAGCCGTCACCTTGAGCTCATCCAAACGGGCAAACACATAAGGGGGCAAAGCACTGAGCCGTTCTGCAGGCTTAATCCACTCTAGACTCATCAGTTCTCCTCAGCCCCTGCAAGCCCTTGATCTTCCTTGGGCCAGGGAGCATGTTGCTGCATCGCCGCATCCCTGATATTGCCCGAGGTCTCTAGGGGCGCTGTTGTGGAGACCATCGCAGCCATCAGGTCTTCGGGCCTGACCGCAAAGGGCAAACGATGGATATCGGATCCAGGCTGACAGGCAATGCGAGCCGCTTCTTGCAGCGCCTTCAAGGGTAAACCATCCATCTGCAAATCAGCTAGGGTTTGGGGCAAACCAATTTCCCCATAAAACTGGAGCAACTGGTGGCGAGCCGTTGCGGCTAAATAGTGATGCTGCAGAATCTCCTCCAATCGCAGTTGGGCTAAAATTCCATAGGCTACCTTTTCCCCATGCAAACTAGCCCGAGTTGGCGGCAGATGGGTCAAGCCATTATGGACAGCATGGGCAGCAACGGTACGGCATTGAGCACCCCCCAATCCGCCGACCATTCCCGCCATTAAAACCGTTGCGTCCACAACCTGCTGCCAGACTTCACCGCTTGGCTCCTGTAGGGCTGCTAAGGATTTCTGCAATAGAACATCTCGCAAAATACGGGCTTGTTGCAACGCGGCCAGGGTTAAGCTGTCTTGGGACTGTCCACTACTTACAGAGGCTTCATACCATTGGCGAGGGCATCGCCAATTCCAGCAATGAGAGTACGGGGCGGAGCAGTAGCCACCAGGGCATAATCAAGGATCAAGAGCGCTGGACAGTGGGGTAGGCCCACATCATAGGCAAAGGCTCCCGTTTCAGCATAGACATTAGATAAGGCTGTCCAAGCGGCACAGGTGGCAGCAGAGCTAGGCACCGTAATCACGGGGCAGCGACATTGAAAAGCCACTAGCTTTGCAGCATCTAGGGCCTTACCTCCACCCACCCCAATAACCAGATCAGCTTGGTGATCTGCTACGGCCTGCCGCAGATAGTGCAGGCTTGTTTCACTACAATCCTGTTGATAGGCCCTCTGGCTAAAGGCCAGATCTGGCTCTGTTAACAAGGGCTGTAAAAAAGGCTGAAGGGCCGCTAAGCTATGCTGACCGCCCACCACTAAGGGGCGCTGGCCAAATTGACCGATCACCGAACCCATCTGAGCAAGAATATGCTGGCCTCGCATCACCTGTTGGGGGGCAATGGTCAAAGGTGACTCACAGGGGATGCCTGCCATAGATGCAGGCCAAGAGAATTGCTCAGAAGAAGTCTCGGACATAACAGCTGATTATCTAGCAATCGGTCAATTGCCACCATCTTTAATAAATCATCCCAGTAAGGGCAAGCTGACCGTAAACTTTAACTTATTTTAACTAAGGAAGGGGTCAGACATATCATCAATAAAGGGCGCTACTTTATTTTGATCAATGTTTACTTCGATATTCGGATCATCTCTGAGGGTTAGGGACCGTTTCACCTCGGCAATACGAATGATTTTGGATACCCCTGGTTGAGGATGGGTAATCACCCGAGCTTCAATCGTGAGTTGTCCTTGACCCTGACCACCTCGTCCAGGCGAGAAGAGGTCGCTAGCCGCTTGGAGTAGGGTGGCTTCTAACTGCTCTGAATGGATGGGCGTCGGGATCGTAATTACCGCCTTTGGCCCTGACAAATCATAGACCAATGAATATCTACCAGCACCGACAATAGAGACTCGGCCATAGGGAATGATACTAAATACCAAAAAGATAAAGGTAACAATCCCCATAATGCTGCTGATGCCCACAAACCGGAACCGAAACCCCCATTTAAAAATAAATGCCAAGGCAGTGAAGCCCACACAGGCCAAGGTGGCAAAGCCAGTCCATTGACAATATTGCCAAAACACATCTGGGGTAATCATTTAAGCTGTTTCCTCATTGCTGACAAATTCATCGATAGGGGCTAAGGTTGGCTGCTCTAGAGCAGCCTTGAGAGTATGCCAGGTGAGGGTCGCGCATTTAATCCGGACAGGAAATTGAGCAACGCCTTGCATGACATTGAGTTTACGATGTTCTCGAGGGAACTCTCCTTCTCCCTTCATCATGGTTTGGAAAGCTTGGGTCATGTCCATAGCCTCTGCAATGGTTTTGCCGATCATGGCATCAGCCATTAGGTCTGCCGAGGCCATCGCGATCGCACAACCTTCCCCTTCAAATTTGACAGATTCAATCCGCCCAGCCGCTGCATCAAGTTGTACAGTCAGCTCAATCGTATCGCCACAGGAGGGATTATGCCCTCGGTGGCGTCGATCAACCGGATCGGTTTTGCCGCGATGCTTTGGCTTTTTGTAATGCTCTAAAATGACTTGTTGATAGAGAGTCCGTAAATTATCCAGCGCCATAATATCAAGGGATGAAAGTCTAAAGGGGGTCTTTATCTCTACTCTAAGAGGTCAGATTCTATCTGGCGCGGTGAGATCAAAGGCAACTAGATTGTGCAACTGCCCTGAGAGTTTGCTAAAACCAGAGGATAACACCGTCAATGCCCCTGGGATCATATTATGAGAGTGTGTTGAGAATCTCAATTCTATCGGTTTACCTGCTTAGCAGCCTATCTAGATAAAATGGCATATTAAGGGCGCAGATAAGCAAAATGATTGAAGTAACGGACTGAACCTGAATATTTTTTCAGATCTAGTGTGAGCAAGGATTGCCAAGGAGAACGGATGAAATGGGCTAGTGCGTTATCGACTCAACCTTCTCTAGAAGCTGCGTTAGATGAAGTCATTGATGCAGCTCAGAGTGCTTTGGATGCCGAAGCCAATTTAGGTTTGATATTCGTTTCCACTGCCTTTGCTAGTGAATTTTCTCGGCTATTGCCCTTAATCGAAACCAAATTGAAGGTAGTCCATTTGATTGGCTGTGGCGGTAATGGCGTGATTGGTCCTACTCTCAAGGATGGCCTGGTAGAAGTAGAAGAAGAACCGGCACTCGTCCTCACCTTGGCTCATTTACCTGGAGTCAATATCCAAACCTTTCATGTCTATGAAGATGAGTTGCCCGATCCCGATAGTGCCCCCAATGCCTGGGCAGAGCTGTTAGAAATTGATCCTCAGGATCAACCCCATTTCATTCTCTTTGCTGATCCTTCCACTTCTAAGATTAATGATCTGCTCCAAGGTCTAGATTATGCTTATCAAGGCACAGTCAAGCTGGGGGGCTTGACCAGTGGTCGCACAACTTGGAATGGCAGCGGTTTGTTCTGTGAGAATCAGCTTTATCGTGAGGGCACGGTGGGGGTGGCGCTCAGTGGCAATATTGTCGTCGAAACCATTGTGGCTCAAGGCTGTCGTCCCATCGGTCAACCCTACCGGGTGGCTGAGGCAGAACGGAATGTGGTGCTACAGGTAGAAGAGCAGAGCGTTCCAGCGGAAATGGTGGCCCGAGGGGCCCGTCATGCAGCCTTGCAAACTCCCTTAGAAGCCCTCCAAGAGTTAGTTCATACAATGGATGCCGATGAACGAGAGCTGGCCCAGTATTCTCTATCCGTTGGCATTGTTCGTAATGAGTTTAAGCAAGATCTAGAACCCGGTGATTTCCTCATTCGCAATTTAATTGGGGTGGATCCACGCATTGGTGCTATTGCCATTGGCGATCGCATTCGGCCTGGTCAACGGATTCAATTCCATATTAGAGATGCCCAAGCCTCTGCGGATGATTTGGAGCAATTGTTCCAGCAATATTGGCATAAACATTCTAAAGGAGACGGTCAGCCCATCGCTGCCTTGCTGTTTGATTGCTTGGGGCGGGGTGAGCGATTTTATGGTGAGCCGGACTTTGATTCACATTTGTTTAGCCAATATTTTCAAGAGATTCCTGTTAGTGGTTTCTTTTGTAATGGCGAAATTGGGCCGATTGGTGGCGCTACCTTCTTGCATGGCTATACCGCTGCCTTTGGGATCTTTCGCAGCCAAGCACCCAGTATTGTGCCAGAAACGCTTTAATCGATCCTTTCTATTCCGTCTCTCCAACCGTCCAACTGTCTTGATGATCAGCTCCACTGGTTTTGGGTGTTACCCTCAAAATGAACAACCCTAAAACCCTCATATAACAGCGCTATCGGGACAAATCAAGCAGAGCGATTTTTAGGTGATTCCAAACAAAAACTAAATCCCCGAACCCAGCTGTATAACTCGCCACTGCATCCTTCTGCACAAACAAGGTCTAAGGATATTTGATAGAGTATTACAGCAAGATTGGCCCTGAAATTACCTTTGAGCCGCTGATGATGAAAGCAAGTCTTTGGATGAGTCGGATACATTTGCCCTTGAGTATGATCTGGGTACTCTCAGGAGCGATCGCAACCTTGGCTCAACCGCAGACCCCAAACATTAACCCCTTAGAATCGCCCTTGGAATCACCTCGGGCACAGCCCTTGCGCTCACCCGCCTCAGATCTAAAGCCCTTTAATCCTGATCCTAAACTCTTAGAGGTACCCACCCGACCCGCTGAGGTCACCCTTGATGCCCAGCTTAACCAAGCCATCACCCTAGAACAAGCCCAAGAGCTGGCCCGGCGCAATAATCGAGATCTACAGGTCGCTGAAATACAACTCCGCCAAGAACAAGCTGCCTTAATAGAGGCCAAGGCAGCCTTACTGCCAAGGGTCAATAGTCAGGCCAGCCTCAGTCGCACTGATTCTGCTGCCAGTAATATTGCCCTAAACAGAAGTCAGAACCAGATTCCAGGCCTCCAAAATCAAGGCTCATCCATTAGTAACTCCCTTAATACCAGTGTTCAGCTTGATTATGATGTCTTTACTTCAGGTCAGCGTACAGCCAGCATTCGAGCCGCTGAGTCTGCCCTTAAGGCAACGGAAAAAGCCCTAGAGACCCAATTGCAACAGTTGCGTCAAGAGGTTGCCAACGATTATTACGATATGCAGCAAGCGGGCGAATTAGTCGGAATTGCCCAAGCAGCAGTAGAGAATGCCCGCCTGACCCTCAAGGATGCCAAGGTGCTTGAGGAAGCGGGCTTAGGAACCCGATTTGACGTATTGCGTGCCGAAGTTCAACTCGCCAACCAGGCGCAGCAACTCTCCCAGGCTCAAGGCCAAAATCAGACAGCGCAACGCCAATTGGCCGAGCGACTCAGCCTGCCCCCCACCGCTAATTTATCGGCAGCAGATCCGGTCGAGGTTATGGGCTGGTGGCCCTTGTCTCTGCCTGAAAGTATCGTTTTAGCCCAGCAAAACCGCTCAGAATTAGGAGAATTACTGGATCAACGGCAGATTGCCCAGCAGAATCAACGACTTATTCTAGGGAGTCTCGGGCCGCAGTTTAGCGTATCTGCCAGTGGCACCTTTGCGGCTGATTTAGGCCAACCTGATGCCGCCTTTGGCTATAGCCTGGGTGGTCAAGTGAGAAAAACCCTCTTTG
>JAAUUW010000002.1 GCA_012030735.1 Acaryochloridaceae cyanobacterium SU_2_1 | reverse complement strand
ATATTTAATGCATTTATAATTGCATGTGTCATTTTCAATAACGAGCTTTTTGGCTAGATTTTGAAATTGACCTTTTCAGGAATCTTTAAAATTGGGGCTAGAGGAGTTTCATTATGACCGTTGCCAGCAGCACTCAGCCATCTTCAGTGGGTGACCTCAATCATTCTGCTGAGCAATTATCATCAAACTTCTCTTCAATTCCATCTATCAATAAATCAACCCAGAACTTTTCTAGGAACAGTCAAGAAATAAAGGGGATGGATCCATTATCTCCTCAGTTTCCTGATTGGTTAATTTTATTGATGGCCCTTCGCAAGATTTCAACACCTGTTTTGTGCTTGCTAGTCCTAGGGATCTTACCTCTCTACGCCTGGACTGCTAACACTCAGAGATTCTGGGGCGATCGCTACAGCAAACTGGAGGAATTAGAACGCAGCGAGCGACAGTGGCTGACCCGTAGCGAAAAACGTAAATACGAGATTTCCGAAACCGTAGAAAAGGCCCCAAGGGGCTTTATACCCAAAGGGTCGCAAACCACCATCTTTGTGGAGCCAGCTTCGCCGCGCCCAAACAAGCCGGTACCACCGACATCCGCTGTTTCTCCTGTCACTATTTCACCGATTGGATATTAGGTCGCTATTGCAATGCCCACCCCGCCCCCTACTTCTACTCAAAATCGCCGCTCAGCCATTAAAGCTCGCATCAAAGCTAAAAGTCCCGATAAGATTATCAATTATCGATTTAGGCTGTTGCTGGTCTGTCTGGTTCTGCTGGGTAGCCAAGTGGGGCTGGCTGTTCGATTAGCCTATTTACAGGTTGCTGCAGCCCCTTTTTTGAAGGCTCAAGCTCGCAAGCAGCAACTTGCCCCCCTCTCTGCGCGCACCTATCGATATCCCATTGCTGATCGCCAGGGCAATATTCTGGCCAAGGATGAACCGGTTTTCGGCTATTTGCTCATCCCATCCAGTTTTCAAACCATCCGATCAGATCGCTCAATCCTTGGCACCGATTGTAAATCAGCCTGCTGAGAATCTGATCAAGCTATGGCAAACAGCAGACACCGGCATTCCGGTGGCTTATTTGTCGGAGGAGGATGCTGCCAAGATTGAACCCTTGCAGATGGATGGGTTGGAAATTACAAAGGAATGGCAGCGAGTCTATCCCCAGGGGGACTTGACCTCTACGGTGGTGGGTTATGTCAATGCCGATAGTAAAGGTCAAGCTGGTCTGGAATATAGTCAGCAGCCGTTTTTGGAAGAGCAACTGGACCCATTGGTGGTGTCTCACGATGCCCGGGGTAAGGTGCTACCGGATCGATTTCCCTTGGAAGCGCTGAATGCCAATAAACTCACTTTGCAGGTTACCCTAGACACAAGATTGCAGCGGTCTGCTCGTCAAGCCCTACAAAAGACCATGAATCAGTTTCAGGCCAAGCGGGGTACCGTGATGGTGATGGATGTGAAAGATGGGTCTTTGTTGAGTTTGGTGTCGGAGCCATCCTTTGAGCCGGAGCGGTATTTTGAGGTCAAGGATGCCGAGACATTTAAAAATTGGGCTGTTTCAGATTTATATGAGCCGGGGTCAACCTTTAAGCCCATTAATGTTGCGATCGCGCTAGAGACTGGCAGCATTGCACCCAATAGTGTGTTTAATGACGGTGGCTCCATTTCTGTGGGGGGCTGGCCGATTAATAATGCTGATCGCTCCGCTCATGGCCCCCTGAATATTAGCGAGATTTTAGAATATTCCAGTAATGTGGGGATGGTTCATGTCATGAAAACCCTGAAGCCGGGGGTTTACTTTGACTATCTCGAAAAAGTTGGCATTGGTCAGATTACAGGCACAGACCTACCCTTCGAAACACCCGGTCATTTCAAGACTAGGGAGCAGTTTGTTGACTACCCCATTGAGTTGGCAACGGCTGCCTTTGGTCAGGGTTTTTCCGTGACACCGCTCCAAATGGCCCAATTACATGCTGCGATCGCCAATGGTGGTCAGCTAGTCACCCCTCATGTGGTGGAAGGTCTATATAACCCAGAGGGCAAGAAAGTCAAAAGTCTTAATTTAATTCAACCCCGGCGGATTTTTTCGGAGAAGACTGCTGCTCAAGTGCGATTGATGATGGGAAATGTGGTGGAGAAGGGGACCGGGAAACCAGCACAAATACCTGGGTATCGGCTTGGTGGCAAAACGGGCACAGCTCAAAAGGCTGGGGATGGCACCTATACGAATGCTCGGATTACCAGCTTTGTGGCTTCTTTTCCCTTAGAGTCACCCCGATATATTGTCTTGGCGGTTGTGGATGAGCCAAAGGGCGACAACGCCTATGGCTCAACGACTGCTGCACCCATTGTCAAGGCGGTCTTAGAAACGCTCGTTAGTGTTGAGGGCATTCCACCCAGCCATCCCGAAGAGTTAAAAACTAAGCCTGAAACCCCAGAAACCAAAACTGAAGAGTAATGGGGATACTAATCTAGCCGTAATTGGGCAAAATATCTTGCCAAGGGGGACGATTACCCTGTTGCCATTGCTGATGAGCCAGGGTGAGCAAGGCCCGACCAATATTCTTTTGATCGATATTCTCTTGCTTAATATTCTCTTGACTAACGGCTGACCCCTCTCTAATACGGTGAGTATCGGTGGTTTGCGCGGCTAACTGTTCTTCCCAGCTTGCAATTGTCAGGCATTGATCGGTGCGATCGCAGCTTAAACCTTGCCCTTCTGGATGCCATCGATAGAGTCCACCATAAACAGAGCCTCGCTGAGCAGGCATCTCAACAGCAATCAGAACCTTCGAATCCAGTAGGGTTGATTCCTTTGCATAGGCTTGGGCAATTGCCGCCAGGGTGGAGATACCAAACAAAGGAATCTCTAACTGTTGGGCTAGGATGCGGGCCGTAACCAGGCCAATGCGAGTGCCCGTATAGCTACCAGGACCATAGGCAACGGCTAACCAGCTAAGATCTGACCAACCTTGAGGGGCAAGAAAGGTCGCGAGATATTGATGCAAATAATGAGATAACTCTCTGCCTAAATCCCAAGTTTGGATGCGATAGCTGCCCAAGGCTTGGACTGAACCTGCAGAGGCTAGATTGGTCTGTTCCCTTGGCCAATCGGCCATGCCCAGGCACAGAACCGAACTGGTTGTATTCAAGCTCAGGGCATACATATCGCAGCGGGCATTGGCATCAAGGGCTTCTAAATCATCTTCAGATCAGGATAGGCAGCGAGCAAATCATCTCCACTCAAGGTATCGGATTCAGCTTGGGGAGTCCATAACACCTCTAAGGCAAGGAGTTGATCACTAGACACTGCGCCAACTTGGTTGAGCGCTTTCTGTAAATCCTGATCAGATTTTATGTCAGGCAGGGTTAGCTGGCCTTGGGAAGCCACAATCAAGGTGACCACAATATATTCACCCGGCGCTTGGTGCTCCGCTGTTTTGGTTAAGGCACCAGAGGCGGCCTGTTGCAGTTGCTGCTTCACATTGGACAGGGTTTCGGCCTGGAACTTGCTCCGTTCCGTCAGAGCCAAACGGTTGAATTTAGGCTCAGCAGACACCAACCCAGTTTTCTCAGAACTGATACTGGCATAGACCCAATATTCTGGATGCCTGAGCAAGGCCAAGTTTGTCTCTTGTAGAACCTTAACTAAGCCTGCCGTTGAACCGGTATCCCCAGACTGGGCAATCCGATCTAAGTCGGCCTTGAGGCCCCGGGCCTCTGCTAATAGACCCACTTGAATTTTATTCAGGGTAACAGTGGGGTTTGCCGAATTTTGATCACTATTGCCCCCTAGGTTAATCCCACCTTCTCCAGCAATATTGCGGAAGCTGGATACCAAGAAATTGGCGACAGCAATAAAAATCAGAATGGAAAAGAGGCTACCAAAGCCCCCACCAACCCCGAAAAACGGGATCAGGAAGGGAAAGCCAAAGCCCCCCACTAGGCCCACGATAATAACTGCTAGGGCCTCTGGAATAGCTCCGCGAAGGCGCACTGCGATAGCTGCGGGAAGGCACGGAGCGGCGAAAACTGCCCTCCGATCGCCGGCCTCCTGTGCGGGCAGCTAGGGCTGTGTCACCGCTACTGAGGATAAGAACGCCGACCAGGGTAATGGCGATTAGGGCGCGCGAGAAAAACTTAAAAATGGATGTTCGTTTTATATTCATCATCCGTATTGAACGCTGCTTAGGTTAGAACGATCTCAAGGCAATGGGCGAGCAAGGACTCCGATAGATCTGCCTTTAGAGCAAAGCTCGAATACCAAAGCCTGAGTCTTCAGCCCATGATCATTGCCCATTCTGTCTTTGGTGATCCTTTTATGATCATCATTGTAAGCATGGGCGTAGAGCTTTGATAGAGATCCTTTCTTTGTTTTAAGTTTAGGCTTTTCCTCGGTTGAGGCGGTGCAAAGCTTAGAGGGATTACCGAATAGAGATGATTCCCGGTTAGTCTGTCCCTTCCTTTGCCCTCAAAGCCAGCTCCAGACTCTAGCCCCAGACCCTAGGTGGAGAACGCTTCGGGAAAGGCTTGCCAAACCTGCTCAATCAATTGACGAAGGGCCTGCTTGGCTTGGCGATCGCACTCTGCCGCTGCCTCTGAGTCACCGACTTCTGATGCTTTGTCTCTCTGGATTTGCGAAATCAAGGGCAGTAGCTCTGTATCCAAGGTCGGGCGAAAAAACAGTTGGGGCCAGACTAGATCAGAAGCAGATTTTAGGTCGTGAGTCAGGGATTGCACCGCCGGATAGTCGGGGTGATCAGCAGTGGTGGGTTGGTCAATCCTCAGCAAGAGGGGCCTCACCCAGTAGCGCTGCCGCATGGCAACTACCTGAATCACTTCAGCATAGAGATACTGACCCTGATGTTCTAGGCAGAGAATTTCGTAACTATTGGTCTCAGAGCTGGAGCGATGGATCATTTGGGGTGAGCAGCTAAATGCGATCGCACAGTAGCACCAACTACCGCTGTTACTTGGATGATATGAAAAATATCAGTTTTCTGCTCCCGGTAGTTCACCAGATGTAAGGTTCATAATCCTTTAGATTTTTAGGATCAGCACTGTCCAAATTGGCCATGCTCCAGCCCAGTACAAAACGCTTGAAAGATTACAGAGCTGTGATCTCAGTAAGATTACAACTGTAGCCCTATTTTGTGGATTGTAAAGATGCAATCTGTTAGCATTCTTCCTCTCTTGCCAATACCCAAACCTTCAACGGCGCAGTGTCCCCTAGACTGGTATATCCGCTATCTCCTTGAATGGAGCGCACCAATCTACAAGTTAGGCAGATTACTGCTGACTAGATATTGATTTTGTCTAAACTCCAGTTAATCAACAATTGAGCTGAAGGGCATCGTGACCCGATTAAGGTAGGCACGAGAATAGGCAGTGGCGAAACCAGTGCAACGAGTGAATGGGGTAAATCAATGGCACCAAACAACGGCAGGGCCTCGCTGCTTTTCAAGCGATTACTGCTGCTTGAAATCCTGCTAAATCCCTAGTCTCTCTAAGTTGAGCAATGAGATCTGACTAGAAAAAAGATCCCAGGGTTTCCGAAAGAATATCAAGAATGCCCGACTCCTCAATCAAGGGTTGAACTCGCTGCAAGTAAGGCTGCGCATCTTGTAATATGGGGCCTGCTTCTTGCAATAAGGGACCTGCCTCTTTGAGTAGCGGGCTAGCGGCTTCTAAGGCAGGGGCGATTTGGCGTCCCTTGGCAATCAGAGGACCATATTGTTGATAGGCTTCTAACAAGCGTTCACCATCCAACTTCTACTGTGGCGGTGGGGTATTTTTCTAAGGTGTCGATCAAGGTGACTTGGCCATCTTGGCTAGCATCTAAAACTAAGGCTGAGCGAATCGCTTCGCGATTGGAGCGATTGGCAGGGGTACGGATAATTTCTCCAACTTTGCCGAGGACAACATCTCCGAAGGGGCTATTGAGGAGTTGATCGACTTGGTTTGCCTTAACAGCAAAGGGACGGGTTAAGATTTGGCGCACAGATTGAGGATCTTGTCCGGCTAGATCTAAATAAACCTGGAGATCTGAAGGGGCTTGGCCTGTGTTAGCGAGTTGGCGCAAGGAACTCACGGGGATGGATCGGGCAATGGAACCATAGCGAAACATGATTTGCTCGGCAGCGCTAGCAGGCCCTGCACATAATAAGGCGGCGGCAAGGCTGCCCCAAAGACACTGTAACCGATGCTTGCCTAGTCTCAGCCTCAATGTTCTCATAGTTCTCAATCTCTCTTGTGTTGACAGTGTCTGTTTGCATCAGCATACCCATTTGTTAAGACTAACCTAAAGTTTTCAAGTTCCGGTGATCCAGATCCTTTGACGTTGTGATATAAAATTGCCTCCTAGATGGCAGGCTCTGATGTTGTTTCCAAGGCGAATAGATTTATGGATGTGATTCCGGCGATTGATCTGTTGAATGGTCGATGCGTGCGACTCTATCAAGGAGATTACGACCAATCTCAAATTTTTTCTGAAAACCCGGTTGAGGTAGCGCAGACTTGGGAGCAGCAAGGGGCTTCCTGGTTGCATCTGGTGGATTTAGATGGGGCTAAGACGGGTCAGCCAGTCAACTTAAAGACGATTGCTGCCATTGTCGAGGCGCTCGATATTCCGGTGCAAGTGGGAGGGGGGTTGCGAGATCGCACCCGAGTTGCCCAGCTTCTAGAGCTGGGGGTGCAGCGGGCCATTTTGGGAACAGTGGCCATTGAAGAGCCCGAATTAGTTCAGACTCTCTGTCAAGAGTTTCCAGGCCAGATTCTGGTGGGAATTGATGCCCGTGCTGGCAAGGTGGCAACCCGAGGCTGGCTAGAAACCTCAGAAATTTCAGCCCTGGACTTAGCCCAACGCATGGTAGCAGCAGGGGCTAGTGCAATTATCTACACCGATATCCAGCGGGATGGAACCCTCCAAGGCCCGAATATCCCCATGCTGCGAGAGATGGCAACAGCGATCTCCATCCCAGTGATTGCCTCGGGAGGGGTTAGCTCGATTCCAGACTTACTCAACTTATTAGCCCTGGAGGCCATGGGCGTCACAGGAGCGATTGTGGGGCGTGCCCTTTACACCGCAGATCTAAATTTGTCTGAGGCCCTTCGAGCTGTGGGTCCAGGGCGCTGGCAAGACCTACCGCCCGATTTAGGGACGTCAACCTGGGCCTGATTTATTGTTTCTAACTTTCTTGCTTAAACTGGTTTAAGAATTGAAAAACTTGGTTAAAAGTTGGCGCAATGCCCCAAGGAGAGAAGATCTGGGTGAATAACCTGGGTCGCAGACCCGAGCAAAGCCTTGGGGATTTATGCAACCGCTTCCATCGCCGCAATACATGCTTGCAATTCATGGCGCAGGATGGCCGAGTCAGCATGATAGCGCCGACCATGACCGGGCAATATCCATGTGAAGTCATACTGCAAAAGTTGACGCATGGATTGAATTTGATCAGGCCAAGAATGACAATAGCGGCGAAAAGCAGTCAAACTATTGGTTTTTGCCGACCAAGCCAAATGATCGCCAGTAAACAGATATTGATGGTCATAGACTAAGACCGTATGGCCTGGGCTATGGCCCGGTACGGGAATAATGAGCAGATCCTCTGCTAGCGAATAAGGTTCTGTGCCTTGCAAGGGCAATTCTATCCCTTGGGTATCTCGGTTGATATCAGCTTGGTGCAAAATCCGACGACAGCCAAAATGCGCTTGAAATTGGGCATGATCGGCCACATCATCTCGATGGGTGAGGTAGAGGTAATGAATACCACCCAGGGCTTCGAGTTGTTTCACTAAGGGCGGTGTAAAACGCGGCGAATCAATGAGGATATTCCCCTCGGGGCGGCGAATGAAATAACTAGCCGCCCCAAAGGATTTAGCCGAATGGTACCCGCAATGATAGATATTCGCGGTAATTGGGGTCGGAAAACTCTGCTGGACTTGGCGAATATCTTGGGGTTTATCGAGGCTGCCAATGGAGGCAGTGGGACAGGCTAGTAGGGCTTGCAATGCCTGGAACCGTTCACTCTCTCGGGTGGGCTGATGATGAACTGCTGATTGCTCACCAGCTCGGTGAAAGACCGTTGGTACCATCCATCGACAGGTATCACAATCGATGCAACTATCGTCAACATAGAAATTGCCAGGACTATTTTGCGATCGCCGTTGTTCTATGCGTGCCATGGTCCTTCTCTCCCGTAGAACATCCTTGCTAATCTCTAGCCTAGCGTGATGCTTCCCTAAGGGGCTGAGCATCCTTACTCTCTCGGTCAGGGAATAGACCTGAAGTTGTTATAGTGCAAGAGGCTGTTACACTGGCCTAGCGGAAAATCACCCAGAGAATTGCACCAGCGGCCCCTCACACCAACCCACCGATCTATTGCCGAAGAATTTATGATGCCGAATTTATGTTGTGCCTGAGACTGGGCAAGGCTTAAGACCCCTATGCGTACCATTGCTGAAATTAACGACAAAATTGAGCAGGGCTCTGCGGTTGTTTCCACCCTAGAAGAAGTAAAACAACAGGTTGCCGAATTGGGCATTGCGAAGGTCGCCAAGACGGTGGACGTGATCACCACCGGGACCTTTGAGCCAATGGAGTCCTCGGGGGCCATTCTCAATTTAGGGCATACCGATCCGCCCATCAAAATTCGAGAATGCTGGCTAGACGGCGTACCGGCCTATTCTGGATTTGGCGCGGTCGATCTCTATTTAGGCGCATCCCAAACCATCGAGCGCAAACGACCCAGCGAGCTGTCCGAAGGCGATGACACCCTAGAGCATGGGGGCGGCCATGTGATTGAGGATCTTATTGGCGGCAAGGCGGTTCACTTGCGGGCCTTGGGACAAATGACGGATTGCTATCCGCGGGCCTCCTTGGATACCTTGATCACCAAGGATACGATTAACCAATTTTATCTGTTTAACCCGCGTAATCTCTATCAGAACTTTATTGTGGGTATCAATGGGGGTGAACAGCCGCTCTATACTTACCTTGGCCCCTTGCAACCCCGATTGGGAAATGCAGTCTATGCCAATCCAGGTGCCTTATCGCCCTTGTTGAACGATCCCCATCTGCGGCTAGTGGGCATTGGCACTCGCGTCTTTTTGGGGGGTGGAGTTGGCTATGTCACTTGGGAAGGCACCCAACATTTTCCGCTGCAAAAACGGTTGCCCAATGAGACACCCATTGGGCCGGCTGCCACCCTAGCGCTGATTGGTGATGCTAAGCAAATGCAGCCCCAATGGGTGCGGGGCTGTTATTTTAAGCAATATGGTCCCTCTCTGATGTTGGGGGTAGGGGTCCCTTTACCCGTTTTAGATGAAGCCGTGGTGCGCTATTGTGCTGTTGGCGATCATGATTTGGTGGCCCCCATTATTGACTTTTCCATTCCCCGGCGAGTGCGCCCCACCTTTGGGTTGGTCAGCTATGCCCAACTTAAGTCTGGCTATATTCAGGTAGAAAATACCAAGGTCCGCACCGCGCCCCTTGCCAGTATGGCCTTAGCTCGCCAAGTTGCCTTAGAACTGAAGGACTGGATCGAGACGGGCAAGTTTTTGTTGACAGAACCCGTGGCCGCTATTGCCTGCGATCGCAACTTTATCCCCCAAGATGCCTGGGGAGCGCGAAACAGCTTGGCATAAGTTCACGAGGGAGGTTTTATTTCTTAGCCTTTTTCTTCTTTTGCAGTTCTGGATCTTCACGCAGCGAACTAGCCATCGTTTGAAAGGCATAGTCTACTTGAGCGAGGGGCAAATCTGGGTCTGCCTCTAAGGCGACAATCAGCTGCCGTCCATCGGGCAAGGGCACCAAATAAATCTCCATGGCGGTGAAGCCACGACTGGTGCGCTTAAAATGCAGCTCTCCTGTTAAAGTTTGGTCCAGAAATTCCCGCTCATGAAATTGCTGAGCAGGGGCATTAATGCCTAACATCGTCTGCTTCACATAGCCCAACAGTTCAGAATCATCCATGCTCAGCACGTCTAATAGACCTGTATCGAGTGCCCCCAAGCGGATCCGCAGTTGTTTATTTCCCTTGCGCGCCACAACCCCTACCATGCTATTGCCAAGATTTTTGACCTCTGAAAACCCCATCGGAGTTTCAAAAATCAATCCCTGGGCATGATGGGTTTGTCGTTGGTCCCGGCTAGTTTTAGCGGTTTGTACGGCCGGTTGATCTTCTTCAACAATCGGCTGGGCCACAGCCTGGAAAGGGAGCAAAACTGAAGTGGCAATCACCGTGCTGGCAATCAGCCGAGAAGCAATTTGTAAGGAAGCCATAGTGTTATTCCATGAGGAAGGAGAAAAGCAAGATGACCCTGGGGTCATGACCCTGGGGAGATTATGATTGGGAGATTACTGTTGAGCAATGGGCCGAGTCATTTGAGCGGGTTGAACACAGCGATCAAAGGCTTCTGGCGTCAGAAATCCTAGATCAATGCAGGTCTGCCGTAAGGTCTGTCCGGTTTGATGGGCTTGTTTTGCCACCTGAGCGGCTCGGTCATAGCCAATCTCAGGAGTGAGGGCAGTGACTAACATCAAAGAGCGTTCCAGATAGGTTTGAATTTGTGGGAGATTCGGCTCTATACCTACCACTAAGTAATCCCTAAAGGCCCCACAGGCATCGGTGAGCAAACCAATCGACTGCAGGAGATTATGAATGATTACTGGCTTAAACACGTTCAGCTCTAGGTTACCCTGACTACCCGCAAAACTTACGGCAGCATCATTGCCCATTACTTGCACACAAACCATGGTCATCGCTTCACATTGGGTGGGATTGACCTTGCCCGGCATAATCGAAGAGCCCGGCTCATTGGCCGGCAAGGATAATTCTCCCAGTCCACATCTGGGGCCTGAACCCAGCCACCGCAAATCATTGGCAATTTTCATCAGGCTCACGGCTAAGGTTTTGAGGACCCCACTGAGGAGCACCAAGACATCATGGCTGGCCAAGGCAGCAAATTTATTGGCAGCAGTTTTAAAGGGAAGCTGGGTTAAGGCTGCTAGTTGGGCCGCCACTGCTACAGCAAAGTCAGGATGAGTATTCAAACCCGTACCCACGGCAGTGCCCCCCAGAGCCAATTCGTAGAGATGGGGCAAGCTATTGTGGAGGCGCTCTATATTATGGTCGAGTTGCGCCACATAACCCGAAAACTCTTGCCCCAAGGTTAAGGGGACGGCATCCATTAAATGGGTGCGCCCAATTTTGACAATGGGGTCAAATTCTTGGGCCTTGGCGGCTAGAGAGTCTTTTAATTGACGAACTTGGGGCAGCAATCGATGGTGAATTTCCTCTACAGCAGCAATATGCATTGCGGTGGGAAAGACATCATTAGAGGATTGGGACAGATTGACATGATCATTGGGGTGAAAGGGGGTTTTGCTGCCCAGACTGCCGCCCACTAATTCAATGGCCCGATTGGCAATCACCTCATTGGCATTCATGTTGGTTTGAGTGCCGCTACCAGTTTGCCAAATTCGTAAGGGGAAATGGTCATCGAGGTCGCCTTCGATCACCTCTAGGGCAGCTTGAAGTAAGGCTGGGGTTAACTCAGCAGGCAGAAGGCCGAGGTCGTGATTAACAAGGGCGGCGGCTTGCTTGATGAGACCTAAGGCGCGAATCATGGGGCGGGGCATCTGCTCATCACCAATGGCGAAATAGCGCAGCGGATCGCTGGGTTTGGGCACCCCAGTAGCGATCGCAAGGCACCTCAATCGCGCCCATACTATCTGTTTCTAAACGATATTTCTCTGAAGCAGCATCCGCAGACATAGGGATTTATCGAGCACTATGGCAAGGTTGGCAGGGTAATTTTGGAGGCATGGTACAACCTTACGATAATCTTGGGTATCCTGACTGAAGGGATATAAACAGGCCAATTGAGCCAATATTTCTATATTCCACCACCTAACATCAGTACCTAGTGGTCTTTTGGGTGTCATTGAGTCGGCATAGGTAATGTAGCCTCTGCCCTTGCCTATGGGCAACCTGTCTATAGAGGGCGATTAGCACCAAGGTCGGCATCAAACCGTCAAACTAACCAATAGAGTTGCAAATATTGTAATTGGCCTGTAGCAGGGATACTGTGGTAACTTCACTTAAAAATCTATTTTCTAAACAAACTCAGGGTCTGGGCGTGGAATTCACCCCAGACAGTGTCAATATTGTTCAGCTCAACCAGCAAAAACAAGGCACAAACTTGGGTTCCTTTGCGGCGATTCCCTTGCCCGAAGGCGCATTCCAAGAGGGTCGCATTCAAGACCCCGATGCCGTTGCTGATGCTCTGCGTCAGGGCATCAGCGATCACAAAATCAAGGCTAAAACAGCCGTTAGCGCTGTCCCCATTGGCGAAGCTGTGATCCGGTTAATTCGCTTACCCGCTGAACTGGATGAGATGGAATTGCGAGATATGGTTCTCAATCAAGAGGCCGCCATTTATCTCCCCTTTCCTCGCGAAGAAGCGGATGTTGACTTCCAACGGCTGGGTACAGATATTGACGAAGATGGCATTGAGCGCGTCGAAGTTCTCTTAGTAGCTACCCCTAAGGATATTACCGAGAATTACCTCACCGTATTCCAACAGGCAGGCTTAGACCTTAAGGTCTTAGAAATTAGCAGCTTTTCCCTAATTCGCACCCTGAGGAGCCAACTCCTACAATTTGTGGAAGGGGAAGCCGTTGCCTTGGTCAACATCGACTTTGACGGCACTGAAATTAGTATCGTCAAGGATGGTATCCCTCAATTTAACCGGAAGGTTCCGATCGGCACCCATCATTTGCAAAATGCCCTAAGTCGAGCCATGAACTTACCCGGTTCTATGGGAGCAGATTTGCTCCAAGGCATGACGGTACCCTTAAATGCCACCGATACCACCGCTAATAACCCAAGTTCGGCGGCAATTCTGCGGATGCTGAGCGATCTGTCCGATGAGCTGCGTCGCTCCATTGATTTTTACTTGAACCAAGGCGACAACTTAGAAATTGTTCAGGTGTTTGTTTCTGGCCCAGGGGCTAGCCTAGGACAAATTGATGAGTTCTTGACCCAACGGTTGGGATTGACCACCAGTCTTGTGGATCCGATTAGTTGCTTAGGCATTCAAAATTCTGATGTTATTCCCCATGCACAGCGTCCTGCCTTGAGTGTTGTGATGGGGCTGGGCATGCGAGAGGTATTAAACTAATGTACTCCATTGAAATTAATCTACTAAATGACCGCCCAGATTTTAATCAGCGGACAGTCTCTTCCGTAAACTATGGTAGTGACGATAAAACACCCCTGTTTATCGGCTTGGGTGTGGCAGGCGCGGCGTTGGCCTTGGTGCTAGCTACCTTTGGTGTCATGGCCTTAGTGAACCAAAATCTGACAGCGGAAGAAGAAAAATTAGATGGCGAACTGGCCAATTTAGCCTCCCCAACTTTCAGAGGTAGAGACTCTTAAAACCAAGGAGCAACTGGTGAAGTCAGAAACAGCCGCCTTGGCTACGATTTTCAATCAGATTAAGCCTTGGTCAGCCACCTTACAGGATATTCGCGATCGCGTCCCTCCCACGCTCCAGATCACCCAAATTGTCCAAAAAGGAGCACCTGCAGCTGTCGCCGCGCCTGGTGCTGCGCAACCTACCCCCGCTCCAACTCCAGCCCCCGTCGCTGCCGGACAACCCACTCCAGCTCCTGCTCTTCCTAGTTTGTCTGACCCCACTCAGCTAGAGATCACGGGCAATGCCATCTCCTTTGGCGATATCAACGACTTTGTGTTGACCCTCAGAAAATCTCCTTTCTTGGCCGTTGACTCAAAACTCATTTCCTCAGAACGCAAGATCAACGATCAAACCAAAGTTAACTTGGTAGAGCATCGAATCGATACCACTATCAATGATGTCCCTGCCTCTGAATTACTACAAATTCTCAATGCCAAAGGGGCATCGGGCCTAGTAGCCAGAATTGAGATGCTAAAGCAAAAAGGAGTAATTAATCCATGATGGCCACCGGTGAATTCGCAAGAGAAAACGATTTTTCAGGGCCGGTTTATCCCACGGTCTTTGGCATCACTTTCACCCCAACCGTCTCGGGAATTTTAGCCGCCGTTATAGGGGTCGGGCTAGCCGGCTATGCGGGCACCCAATTGGTCGGTCCCAAATATGCAGAATTTCAAGAGACTCGCGATCGCGTTGAGCAAAAAAAAGAAGACCTCTCCCAAAAGGAAGAAACCGTCAAACGCGTTAAGGACATCGAAGCCAGCGTATTACTCGCCCAGCGACAAAATAGAGAGGTACGAGGGTTATTCTCTGACCAACGCTCCATCGATACCCTATTGCTAGATCTCAACCGTGTCATTGTTGCCAGCAACGCCCAGCTCTTAACCTTTAAGCCTGACTACGGCCTCTCAGGTGTCGTCACCGATAGTTCCCTCGGCGCGCCCCTCGATAACAAAATCAAACGTCAGGTCACGGCTGTTTCTTTTCAAGGCACCTTTAACCAAACCCTGCAAATCATGCAATCCATTGATCGCCTGCAAACCGTTTTAGTGGTTCGCGATCTATCCATGGAATTGCAGCAAGGAACCAAACCCGGAGAACCTCGTAACATTGTCAAATCGACCTTCAGCTTACATGCCTATGTTCCTTTGACCGCTGAGGAAATGGCCGCCGCCGCTTCCGCGCAACAGACACAACCCCCCGCCGGCACGCCGCCCGCAGAAACACCACCCGCAGGCGCGCCCAACTAACAAAACAACTTCCTTCAATCGATTATTTTAATTGGCTGCTGATCGACAGCAACACCATCTGCCAACCGTCATTAAATCTATTAAATAGAGGAGTATAGGGTGAACTGGACTCAAGGCAAGTCAGGTATTATTCTTGGTTGTACAGCCGCCGTTTTAGGCGCAATGACTCAGCCCGTCTGGGCTGCCGATACCGAAATTACAACCGTTCAACTCAATCCCACCGCTAAAGGGGTTGAGCTTGTGCTCGGCGCACAGGGCGATGCTCGCCCACCCATCTTTACCGTCAATCGCGGCAATCTCTCTATCTCTGATGTGAGCAACGCTGTCTTACGACTTCCCCAATCCGGCGACTTTGAACAGCGAGAACCCGCCCCTGGTATCCGCTCTGTTCAAGTTCGTCAACTAGATGCCAATACAGTCCGCATCACCGTCGAGGGGATACATGCAGCCCCCATCGCCGAAGTATTACGTCAAGATAATCGTCGGGGTGTCTTAGCGGTTAGCTTCGACAGCAGCCCCAATGCGGGAATCTCATCCTCCTCCCAAACCAGCAGCTCAGCGCAACCGAGCGCAGTGCCGCCCTTCCAAACCCGCGCTAGTGCGCCTCCGGTGGGTGATATCGCCATCGCCCCCCTCAATGTCGAACCAGAACGGATCGATCTAGGCAGCGACCAGGTAATTCCCAAGCTATTGCTGAGGGAAGCCCCTGTAAGAGAAGTGTTGACCTTGCTGGGCCGAGCCGCAGGTGTAAACGTCGCCTTCGCCGAGGAGGGTGGCAGCAGTGAAGGAGTTGAAGATGCCCCTGCCGCATCTTCAACGATCTCGCTGGATATTGAAAACGAATCCGTTGAGGATGTGTTCAACTATGTGGTGCGCCTATCAGGCATGCAAGCCAATCGCGTCGGCCAAACCATATTTGTGGGCAAGACCCTCCCTGGAGACGCCCAAAACCGAGTGGTGAGAACTCTTCGCCTCAACCAAATAAAGGCCACAACCAGCATTAAGCGATCAAATACATTGGCTAACGAAGCAGTAACGGGTGCTAATATTACCCCCGCCAACTCTGAAAATAGCTCAGATTTGGGTAACACAGGCATCACCCGCAAACGCGAAACCAAAGAGGAAAGCCAAGTCCTAGGGGCTAAGGAAATTTTAGAGTCCTATGGGGCTAATGGTGGTACCGGAGAAGCCAGTGCAGGCAAATCTACCCTCTTGGAAGGGTTAGATGTGGTAGCCGATGCACGCACCAATTCCGTCACCTTGGTGGGCACACCTCGCAAGGTGGAAACAGCCACCTCCATCCTCACCCGACTGGATGTGCGACAGCGCCAAGTGGCTGTCAATGTCAAGTTCATTGATGTGAACTTGCTCAAGGGAAAAAGTGCCAACGCTGACTTGCAGTTTCGGGTCAATAACAATTTGGGAATTGGTTTTGTCCAAGATCCAAACAATCCTGAAAATTCAGGATTTGGAATCTCCAGTAGAGTTAAGGACTCAACATCTCCAGCGGCTTCCCTTGCCAATGGCGCTGTGACTGGTTTGACCGGACTGCTTAATCCAGCCCAAGGATTGTTTTCCTTGACTGACCGCTTTCTGGGGGCCTTATTTGTCTCTATTAACAATGAATCTGCCAAAATCCTCACCAACCCCACTTTGCTCATTCAAGAAGGCAGTTCTGCCCAGGTTAACCTCACCGAGCAAGTCTTCTCAGGGTTTGAGGCTGAAATCAGAGATAATCCAGCGGGTGGTTCTTCATCCAGCTTGAAACCAATCATCCAAAACGCTGGTGTGATCATGAATATCGATGTTGATCAGATTGATGACAATGGTTTTATCACCCTCAGTTTGTCACCAGAAGTGAGCTCTTTATCAGGGCGGAGCTTTACGGATCAGTTCGGTGGATCAGCATTGCTTTTGCAGCAACGTCGCCTAGAAACAGGGAAAATCCGCCTCAGAGATGGTCAAACGATGGTTTTAACTGGAATTATCCAGGACCAAGATCGAGTGAGTGTCAGCAAGGTACCCATCTTGGGTGATATTCCCTTGTTGGGTCGGCTGTTCCGACGGGAGACCAATTCTCGTCAAAGAAGCGAGTTGGTGGTCTTAATCACGCCCCAAATTTTGGATGATTCCGACCAAGCAACCGCTGGCTACCAGTATAATCCTGGCCCACAAGCCCAGCAGCTTTTGAATCCATAGGCTTGTTGAGCTCGATTGGTATAGAGGGATTTTATCCAACTACACTCCTTATTGATCTGAGATTCGCTTCCCCTAATTCCTGCTTTGACTGCCCATGGGGGTAATCAGTGGGGTTTAGAGGAAGCGATTTTTTTTGCGGAACTGCAATTTAGTTTGAGCCACCCATAATCACTTGGGGGACACCCATGCTGTAGTTGCGGACCCGACTGCTGAGGTTATAGCCGACTATGCCTTTTTGGAGCAGACTGCGCACATAATGCTCTAAATCTGAGCCAATCCGTCGCAAATTATAGTCTGTCAAAGCTTCGCCACTATAAGCTTCCACCAACTCATCAAACTTGGCATACACCCGTTGCAGCGCATCTTCACTCCAAACCAGCTCGTTATCAGGATCAACATCCAGGGTCAATACCTTCTCGCTCGGGATCAGCTCATTATTTTCGATCTCAGCGGTAAAAATATGAATATGACGGGTGGTGGATTTGAGTAACATAGCTTAGAACATGTAACGCTAGAGATTGTGTGCATCTATTGTAAACTTAGATGACTTGGACGCCGGATATATTCCCATGCTATTGTAGTCCAAGCAATATGGGGGCGTGGCGGAATGGTAGACGCTGCGGACTTAGAAAACTGGGCCTTGCCTGAGAAATCTAGCAAGTGAAGGCTCTCAAATTCAGGGAAACCTAAATCTGTCATCCAGACAAGGCAATCCTGAGCCAAGCTGAGTAGCGGTCTAGACCCACTCAGAAGGTGCAGAGACTCGACGGGAGCTACCCTCACGCAGATCAAACCTTCACTAGGTGACGTGAAGCGCGGGTAAAGAGAGAGTCCAATTCTCAAAACCAGATTTGGTAGCTGTGAAAGCAGCAAGAGAATGAAAATCCGTTGACTGATAAAGTCGTGAGGGTTCAAGTCCCTCCGCCCCCATCCATTCTTCCTAGCATTCTCTCAACATAAAATTCTCTTGAAGCCTGCTGCTAGGTCAAGCTGTTAAAAACCTAAGCAACATCCCATTTCACAAGAGCAATTCCCACAACGCCGTCTTACCTCAGTTTTTGACCTGGAAAATCCAGGTGGGAAGTGGTCGCCACGGCTTAAAGTTTCCAAACCTGAGCTTGGTATACTGCCACCGAGCAAGTTGTTCCCTATCGTTAAAGGTATAGATCAAAAAACGATATTGGCAGTCACCAACGCCGCAGGAATCGCTAGTAGGCATTCTAACAGGGATTTCTCTGCAAGCCCAGTCACTCACAAGGCGATCCTCTCTCACAAGACAAA
This sequence comes from Acaryochloridaceae cyanobacterium SU_2_1, assembly GCA_012030735.1. Lineage (GTDB taxonomy): Bacteria > Cyanobacteriota > Cyanobacteriia > Thermosynechococcales > Thermosynechococcaceae > Acaryochloris. Next base: position 41,296 of record JAAUUW010000002.1, on the reverse strand, counting down.
GCTAGGATCCTTTGGCTACAATCATCTGCAAGCCTCGGAGGATTAAATATGTCTAATCTGTCTGCTGATCTGTCCGCTGAACAACCCCAAGGTTCACCAAACAATGCAATAGCCTCTCCTCCGTCCGCCTTGCAGTTGGCAGAACAATTGGCGCAGCAGTTGACCATTACCTCTGGGGATTGGCATCGCCTCAAGGGGAACCGCAAAGCCCGTGCCCTAGAGCAAGCTGCCGCTGCGATGGTCTTCTTATTGCAGGATCAGACCCAAGAGGGCTTAATCCGCCTAGAGCAGGCTGTAGGCTGGTTGGATCGATCGATCAGCGCTCCCCCTTGCCCCACCCATGGTCATGCTGCTCGACAACCTTCAGACCGTTCAGAGGCAGAAAACAGCGCTCATAAGCTCACGAGATAATTATTTCTAGTTCTAAACAAACTGGTAACGAGCCATTACAGTTGATTCAGGCAGAGGTTAGGGCCTTGGACTGAATATCCGCCTCTCTAGGTTGAATCCCATGAAATTAGGTAAAGTCGTTAAGTCAGACTCCCATTGCGATTATGTGATCCAAGTTGATGATGAGATGGAGGTGATTGCGCCTCCCCAAGCAGATGACTTCGGCTTTGGCAGCTTCGTTAAACTGGAGACAGAGGATCGACATTGGGCAGTGGGGCTGATCTATGACTCGCAATTGTTCAACCCTGCCTATCTCAACACCGGCCCTCGCCTGGTCAGCCAACCTGACCCTTTTTTTACCCTGACCTCATCCGAGAAACTCGAACTCTGCTGCGGATTGTCTTGATTGGCGTTCTCTATCAAGGTGAATCCTGTGCCTATGGTCAGCAAGGAATTCCTAGCATCATTGTCCCGGTGAATACCCCAGCCTGGACTATGAGCTTAGAGGATATGCATCATTTTCATCTGGATAGTGATCAGCAGCCTCAATTGAGCTATTACAGTCATCTATTGCGCTCAGGCGGCATCTTTGCTGCTCAGCTAGCAGAGCGAGTTCTCGTGCAAGTCAGTCCTTTGTTTACGGGATGCGATCGCCGCGCCTTAGAAATTTTGCGCAAGGAATTGTCTTGGAAGCAAACGATGAGTCTAATGCGCTAGGGAGATTGTCAGCATCCTAGGGGGTCACGAAGAGTAGTCGGCTTTAAGGCTGGTTATCCCATACCCTATGCATAGAATGGGAGTGAATGATTGCCAAGTTAGTCCTGCAGAGCACAACAGGCAGAAATTTCCGCCATGCTCGTGGGCAGAGCAGCCGTTAAGACTTCGCAGCCCGTTTCTGTAATTAAAACATCATCCTCAATGCGAATGCCTCGCACATCTCTAAACTGGGCCAAGACCTCCCAGTTAATGCAATCGCCATATTGCTGTTGATACTCAGGGCAATGAAGCAAGGCCGGAATTTGATAAAAGCCTGGTTCAATCGTCACCAACATCCCTGGTTGAAGAGGACGGTCTAAACGGAGAAAAGATAGTCCCAGACGTTCGCTTCTCTGGCGTCCTGATGCATAGCCTGCCAGATCTCCTAAGTCTTCCATATCATGGACATCTAGCCCCAATAAATGTCCAACACCATGGGGGAAAAACAATCCATGGGCATCCCGAGCCACTAGCCCTTCGGGATCGCCTTTAAGAATGCCCAGATCCACCAATCCTTCGGTCAAAACCAAGGCTGCTGATAGATGAATATCTCGAAACTCAACCCCAGGGGCGGCTTTAGCAAGGCAAGCATCATGGGCCGCTAACACCAGATTGTACAAATCCTGTTGACTAGCGGAAAATTCTCCAGAGACAGGCCAAGTCCGAGTCACATCCGCAGCCCATCCCATCGGGGTTTCAGCCCCTGCATCCACCAGTAGCAACTCACCAGGATTAAGGGCATGATGATAATACGGATTATGGAGCACCTCTGCCTGAGTCGTGACTATACTGGCGTAGGCTGGGGAACATTGTGCTGCTAAAAACACAGCTTCCACAGCTCCTCGAACCTCTGCTTCGGTTTGGGCTTGACTTCTAGATGCCATCCCAGCTAAATGGGCCTTAACCGTTAAGTCCGCTGCTTGCCGTAGTTGATGCAGGGCAGCAGCGTCATGCTCTAGTCGTAAGGTTGCGATCGCCCTAGCCAACTGGAAATCACCCTGGGCCAGATCACAGCACTCAAGAGCGTCTGCCCTCCAAGCGCCATCCCTGCCACTCAGGGAACGCCCTAGCACCTCAGCTTGATGGTACCGTGTCGCCCAATCTTGCACAGGAATCGTGGCAGCCTCTGGGGCGAATAAATCCAAATCAGACAGGGGGCGAGTCTGATCAGCACCGATGCGATCAGCAAGCTCCGCTCGACTGGGGCAGCCCCCGTGCCATAAGGCTTCCTCTGGCTCAGCTTCATCAATCAACAGCGTCATTTCGCCACCCTCTAAGACCACCACAGCATTGGGTAGGGGTGATCCCACAAAATAGAGGAAATGGCTACTGGCTCGAAAAGGCAGCAGATTAGCCGGAAAATTACGGGGACTCGGTTGCCCTGACCACAATAGCGCCCTCCCCTCAAACAGCCTTGATAACCGCCGACGCCGTTGCTGCAGACTAGGCCGATCAGGTTGGTGCAGCAAGGTCACCGCACCTTAGGATGCGGAAAACTGCGAACTGTTTTTCCAATAAACAGCAAAGATAATCCCGCAATCAGGGCATTGATCAGCCATTTAACCGTTTTTTTTAGCAAATCTTCTGGTTGTCGCCTAGCCCGAGCCGCTTGGGTTTGTAAACCCGCTTGATTAGCCTTGAGCTGGGCAATCACATTCGCCTTAATACTGGCCGGATCTTGCTGTTGGCCTTGGGCCACTTCAGGATTATATTTCTGTGCCCAAGCGGCAACCTCTGGCGCCGGGGCCTTACTCAGACGGTCTTCTAGACTTTTTAGATCAGAAGATTGCTTGGCCACAGCACTATTCTGCTCTTGATTTCTTGGTTCAAACGCAGGGTATTTGAAATTCCTAGAGGAATCATCAACAGAAAACTGATCCCCAGCACTATTGCCAAGGTCGGCATCACGCCAAAGCAATATTTATCCAAGGACTGACGATAACGGCGGCCACCATAGGCCACCAAAGCGAAACCAATAATGAGTCCAGGTGTTCGATCAACCAAACTACCAATGGTCTGTAATTCCCAAGCGGGATCGAGCAGCTTGGCTGGCACCAACAGAGCGACAGTATCCACTAAGGTCAAGAGCAAGAGGCTATAGCCAGCAAATCGGACCACAAAGGTTGATAGCCACTGGGTCTTACTAGAGGGCATTGCAGATGAACTGCGGGTTTGGGGAAAATTGGTCTGTTGTTCCATGAAGCTCACTTTAATTGTTCGAGGAATCTAGAGGAATTGAGATCTAGACTAAGCCAGGGGATAGTTTAAGAGTCATAGGCACTAGAGATCCTGCCGAGGTATCCGAGGTTGCCACCATTGATACCAGGGTACCCAGATTGATTCTAGATGCATGAAGGCAGTTTGAGCAGATTGTTGATCCAGGGGCATAGACAGATGGCTCCATAGGCACCGATCATCTAAATAATCCCGTCCTAGCAAATACCAATGACTATTCCAGTGGGTAATGAACTCCCCGATCTCCACTGTTGATTGTCCTGCCGGATCCAGGCAAGCGCTCAAATAGGCACGGTTTTGAAAGGTATAGGTGGCAAAGGTACCGCCCTGGCCCTTACGGATTTGAAATTGAGGCAAGGGACGGATCCGCTGCCCCCCTACTGAATAGGTTTCATGAAATAGTTTTAGGTCGCCAGAGGTGCCTGTGACATAACTGATCTGAATCTCTAAGGGAGAACCTTGATATTGGTATTGATACCGTCGTTGGGCAATAATCTCCGAATAGGCATTGCCTTTTTGAGGCGGCTGAGCTTGGCTTTGCAAAAACTGCGCGGCTTGGAGGGGCACCCTTTGGGGAAAGACAAAGGCTTGATGCTGAGGTCGGATCACCTTAATCAAGGCTGTACTTAATACCACCATCACAGCGGTGCATACCACTGCTAATCCCCCTAGTCGCCACTTATTCACAGAGAAGCTTCCTGGTTAGGTGGGGATGAAGGATGTTTGCGGGTCGGTGGAGCGCTGTGACGGGTTTGGCTCAAGTAAACACATAAAGCTGCAAACAGCAACATTGCAATCACAGGGAAGATATTAGATCCTTCTCCTTCATGCCAATAGATAAAAGCTGCTCGATAATGCCAGGCAGCGAGCAAGGTCATGACCACGAGCCGCACCACATTGACAATATAGGCAAGACCCACTGCAACCACAGGCAGGATCAGTTTTTGGAGCCAACTGGTGGGGCAGATGACCAAATAAATTAAGGAGAGCCGGAACAGCTCTAGCATTGCTTTAAGACCGGAGCAACCGCGATAAACTTCAATGCCGCCTGTGGGCAATAGCACGAAAACTCCCTGGCGTTTGACATCTAGTCCCAGATACCAGAGCATGGCCGTTGTTGATTGAGCGGCGATCAGGCTCATATTCACCCATCGATCAATACCCTGGGCAAATAATCCTTCAGGCAGGGCTAACACGAGTAAGATGCCAAATTCTTTCCAGTACTGTCCAAGTCGTTTGGCCCCAGAGGCCAACAACCCCAACCCCAAGCAAAAAATGAGGGGTTGAATCCGCATAAAGGGATCGAAATCTAGCATCACCAGGCTTTTGAATAAGGCCCAGGTGATGAGTAGAATCCCGGCCACTGTGGAGTAAGGATCACTGCGATAGATTAACCGATGGCGACGGTTCCAGAGTAAATACCCCGTGATCGTCCAGCACAGGCCCATGATCGCCACCAGATCCATGTTGCGTGTATGCACCCAGGCCAGGGACAGATTGAGACTGGCCATCGCTAAGGCGATCGCAACTAACCAGATTTCCGGTTGTTGGGCAGATCGCCGTAGGTTAGCAAGTTGCATTGATAGCATGCAAAGGTAAAAGTTGGGCGAAAACAGGGCTTTTTGGCAAACTTTGTTAGATCATTTAGATCCAATAATATAGCAGCTCCCTCTGTGAGGGGTGTTGACTGCCAGATAGCCCCTTAGATTTGTAGGGACCGTCCCCAAACCCCAAGACTATCAATGGTCAAAGTAGCGATATTTCCAAAATGCCCAGATTCACCACAAAAGTTAGCGAGTGGCTCTAGCGACTTGCTGATCTCCACAGACACCTGCGATCGCAAAGGGGACTGAGGAAGTAAACACTCTCTGATGGCCAGGCCGCTGCACCTCTATATGCAAATGGGGTCCACTACTCCAACCAGAGTTACCACTATAGCCAATCAACTGGCCCGCCAGAACTTGGTCCCCTGCCTTCACTGAAACCTTCTCTCTAAACCCTTGCTGCAGGTGCACATAGATCGAGCGATATCCCTGAGAATGCTCAATCCAGACATAATTAAACCGAGAGGCATTTTCTCTACCGCCACCCGTGTCTGGAAATTTATCCTGAACGGCAATCACTTTACCGGCTCGCATGGCATAGACTGGAGAGCCAATACTCACCGCTAGATCATAGGCATATTCCATCCGACCTCGATGGGTCGTGCCTCGAATCCCTTGACTCAACCAGCCTTGACCATTTAAGGATGACAAAATCCCCGCAGAGGCGCAGACACACTGGCCTGCCTAGGTAAGGGCGTATTGAGATCCGTAGCATGGGAAGCTCGCAATTGTTCTCTAGAAGGCGAATTCGCCGTTGTCCCCCAATGGCCTCAGCGGATTCACTCCCCCAATATCCCTTGGCATCAGGGCTGAAAATTGGGCAGACTGATGGGCAGGAACGGCCTCCGCCACCATCACCTTGGGCAAATTAGACAATAGGGAAGTCGTGGTGATCATGCCAGTGGCCAGCCAATTACGCCATCGTTGCTCACTGAGGGCTTGGCGCAACTGGGTGCGAGTTACAAACTTCTCTTGGACGAGAATATGGCCTAGCTTTTGTTGAGTCTGCCGTTGGCGAGTGAGAGCATCGCTCAATTGGGCTGAGGTAATCAACCCTTTTTGCACTAGCACTTCTCCAACTCTAATTTTGTCTTGGTTCGGCAAGGCTCGGATGATCACTGGTTATTCCTCGGGGCAAAAGTTACGGCAGGAAGACTAGGCTTTAAAGTCACAATCGACAAGAATCAGGAAAGGGCTGAACAGAGTGGTGCAGTAGCTAGACTTCTAAAGCAAAAATCGTAAATAGATTGCATCGCCTCAACCCCTCAATGCTCTGCAATTCATCTATATTTAGTTTCCCTTGCCAAAAGAAAAAATGATCTTAATTCTCAATATTTTTTTGCTATCAGAGATTTTTTATCACCCACAGGCAGCTTAAGCTACACTAACCACGAGCCTTCTTTGAGAGGGTTGTGGGGGAGCTGACCTAAACTTGAGGAGTAGCACAATCAATGGGTTTTCTGAACGCTCTTGCTAAACCCTTAGGGTGGCATGATCCCAAAACTACCTGGAGCAAGCTCATCGGATGTTTTCTCACCCTTCCTTGGCTATGCCTACCGGCCATGGGTCACTGTGTTTCAGCACTCCAAGGACAGGAATATACAGCGCTTCCTCCCCAGTTCTGTCAGGGGTATACCGATGCATTATTGGGTCAACAGGACAACCGCCAATATGGCAGCGTGATCTGCGATCGCCCTGAAGGCACATATTTTTTCTCCAACGGCTTGTCCGCTATACAGCCCAAAAACAAGCCGTCTGGAAAGTAGTTCAGATCAAACCCCTAGCGAAGCTGAACAACAATGAACTAGTTCTCAGTCAAGGATGTCAACAAACCCCAGCAACCAGTGACCAGACTATTCTTGCCGTTGTTCACGAGGATCAGCAACAGAGACTCATGCCACTGCGCACCTGGAAGATCGATTTAAGCCGAGAGGCTCTCATTTCCATAGACCCCCAAACGGTCATCTGTAGCCTCGATCCGCAACCAGTATTTGATTCTTAATATCTGTCGAGGGCAACAGCGACAAAGGGCAATAACTGAAGGGAACCTGCCTAATCTAGGATCTGGCTAGTGACATCAATGGCCTGTACATCAATGGTGCCAGGCTCCGTAGGACGTTGAAAAGCATTGGTTTGGATTTGAACCCTTTGTGTACAATGGGGGCAAGTTGTTTGGGTATTCTTTAAACCCGCCAACTCCTTTCCACAGGCCGGACAAGCCCCCTGGATAAGATTGCGACTCAGCCACCAACGCAATCCCACAAACAAGACAAGGGGAGTTAGCAGCAGTAACAGAGTAAGGACTAGCAAGGATTTGACCAGCCAACCCAGCCCAATAAACCCCATCAACCAGATCAAGGCGAAAAAAGTCAACCAAGATCGCAGGCTAGAAGGACTCAATAACAACCGCTGGGTTTGATTCATATTCATGGCTAGTTTCCTCAGCAGACCAACAGGCTGCACTAAATTCGGCAGATCCCATCGAAGCCGGTGGGGGTAGGTGTTACTGGCGGAATTTGAGTCGGTTGAAAATAGTCAACTCAATCAACTACGATCAGTCACGATCTGGGTCTGCATCTTTATTTTAATCCCTTGACTGCCTGAATCAAGTCAACCCTTACCGGGAAAACCGACTCCCTCGATGCGGCTCCCTTGCCCCTGAACCTGACCAGATCGCTAGCCCCCCAGATCTTAGCCTCATTGAGTGTCCACCTGCTTTAATCTAGAGGACGAGTAAACCGATGGTCAAAGGAGATCACCCTGGCAAGGGTCGCTGGAAACCCATGACCGCGATCTTGGTAGGGATGGGGTTGACGGCTACCTTAGGGTTAGGCTGGTGGTTCTGCGGCCTCGCCCCCCCTCGGATCTCCCTGGTTCAACTGCACTATCTCCGGGCATCAGTTCAGCCCTGGCAGCCTTACTGCCCTTGTCTGCACCCCAGCGACGCTCAGCTTTAGAGACCTTAGCCCAACAGGGCAAGATCCATGAGCAGCAGCAGGCTAGATATCTGTTGGCAGCTGATTTAATTCAAGAAGGGCAGGGCAAGGCAGCAGTTCTCTGGCTAGAGGGCTTAGAAAAACAGTATCCCCCTTCTGGCCAGCCATGTGTTGGTCCTCCAAGCTCAAGCCCACAGTCTTGCGGGGGAAAAAGCAAGGGCTCAAGAGCGATGGCAGCAAATTTTAACGGACTATCCCCAAGATCCAGCCGCTGCTGAAGCCTTGTTTGCCCTCGGAGAAGAGCAGCCCCAGCTTTGGCAGCAAGCGATCGCAACTTTTCCTGCCCATCCCCGCACCGTTGAGATTGCCCTGCGGCAACTACAAAAAATCCCCAACAATTGCCACTGTTGCGCCTGATTGCCGAGCATGGCTTATACCGACCTGACTATAGTACCTATCTCAACCGTCTCACTCAGTCCTATAAGGCTCAGCTCACCCCTCAAGATTGGCAACACATTGCCTTTGGCTATTGGGAAAAACAACTCTACAAGGAAGGGGCCCTCGCCTATGCCAAAGCCCCCCCCACCGCCCAAGCTGCCTATCGTACAGCGCGGGGCCTACAATTAGCGGGGGAAGAAACTCAGGCGATTGCAGCCTATCAAAGGATGATCGCGGCTATCCCCAAGCAGCAGAAACGGCCCTCGCCTTGACCAAACTAGCCCAGCTAGAAAAAATCCGGAGACAGCGATTCAGCAGCTCAATCAAGCTCTTAACCTCAGCCTTAAACAACAGCCCCAACTGGCAGGAGAAGCCCTACTAGCGCAAAGCGCAAAATTGCGAAAATTACAACGGTCTAGCCTCGCCCAGCAAGCGGAGCAGCGACTATTACAAGAGTTCTCCACCACCGATGCCGCTGCCAACCTCCGTTGGCAAAGCATTGAAGCCCACCAAAAACAGGGCAATCTAGACCAAGCCCGCAGCCTAGCCCTACAACTGACCCAGCAAAATCCCTATAGCCCCCTAGCGCCCCAAGCTCTATTTTGGGCTGGGCAATGGGCAGGGCAACTGAACCAATCCTCAGCCACTCAATCGACTTGGCAAACCTTACTGCGCCGCTATCCTGACTCTTACTATGCCTGGCGAGCAGCAACGTTCTTAGGCTGGGATGTGGGTGATTTTAAGACGGTACGCACTCGTCAACCCGACATTCAGCGCTCCGCCGAGCAACTGCCCTTAGCCGCCGGGTCTCCAGCCTTGCAAGAGCTCTATCAACTCGGACAGGCCCAGTCCGCTTGGCAGCGCTGGCAATGGGAATTTCGCCATCGTCAACAACCCAGTATGGCCGAGCAGCTCACAGATGGACTACTGCGAATTGGCGTTCAGGATTATCTAGACGGCATTTTTATGTTGGCTAATCTCGAAACCCGAGCTAAGGAAGATCCTGCACCAGATCCAGGCTATCTACAATGGCGTCAACATCCTGGCTATCAACAGGCTCTCTATCCCCTCGCTTACCTAGATGCTATTCAGCAATGGTCACCTCAACGTCGCCTCAATCCTCTATTGGTGATTGGACTGATGCGTCAAGAATCTCGATTCCAGGCCAACATTCGCTCTGTGGCAGGGGCCATTGGCCTCATGCAAGTTCTGCCCGAAACTGCCGATTGGATCAGTCTACAAGCAGGGTTAAAAACCTATCAGCTGGAGGACACTAAGGACAATATCAATCTGGGCACTTGGTACCTAGACTATACCCACCGCACTTACAACGATGATGCCATGCTAGCGATCGCAAGTTACAATGCTGGTCCCGGCAACGTTGATCAATGGGTCAAAAAGATACCCCCCAGCAATCCAGATGCCTTTGTAGAGGCTATTCCCTTCCCTGAAACCAATACCTATGTCAAATCTGTTCTTGGCAACTATTGGAACTATCTGCGGCTCTATAATCCCCAGATCAAACAAAAGCTCCTGCAGCATCAGACCCAAACCTAAGCCCCCAAGACAACAGAGCTTCACAAGCCGTGGCACCAGCCACAACCCATGGATGAGTCACATCAAAGATTAATTGCGTAAACGCAGATAGCCACGCATCCCAGCCCGAAGCTGCCCCTCTTCCCGAGCACCAGAGAACCGATGTTCCGAGATTTTACGTGCCCAGACTACTAAATCTTGGCTCTCCACTTGAATGAACCCACCCAAAATTTTGATCTTTAAAAACCCTTGATCGCAGTCCATGCCTCTGAGGGGATGCCATGACTCCTTTTCAAGAGCTGGTCCTTGGCCCCAAACCATCAAATCCAAGGGAATACTCGAACGGACAGTTTGCCCCCGTCCCCAGCAAATCCGCCACAACTCTTTAGCCGTCGTGCAATGAATCTCATAGTCTGCAGAAAGCAAACAATATCGATAGCTATAGAAATCCTTAGTTTCAGCCTTGGCTAAGGGAAAAAAGTTTTGTCGGCGCAAGACATCATGTAAAAGCGACCAATACATTGATCGAGTACAAACCTTAGCCCAGATCGGCACTTTTTGCATATTGGCAGTAGAAATCAAGCCTTCTCGGTTATCAATCAACTGCATACTGTCAAATAGCGGCTCCGTGCGCAAATTCGCATTTGACAAGAGAACGGGCTGACCTTGCACAAACCCTTCCACAAAGGTTTCAATCAATTGGGCATCCGTCAAACTTGAAGAAGCCATGGTTTTGCTAGGCTGGGTAAAGACCATGATCAAACGTTACCTGCTGTTTAGTCTACAATGAAGCGAAATTTTAAACACCAATGCGAAGCAACCTTTGACTTAGACAAAGAAGACTGTTCGCTCTTACCCCCAGCAGAGTTTTCAATATAACATCTGATTAAATGACCCGCACTAAAAAACACCAAACCACCTTGTCTAAGAACAGTCAGCATCCCTTGAGTGCAAATTAAATAAGGGCTGGAGAAAATTCCTAAAGTTTCTAAAATTCAACTTAACTGGGCAAAATCAAAGAATTCACCAGCTCAGTTACCAAGCACCGTTTTCCTGTTGATCTCAGCTAAAGGAAGACCAAACCAAAAAGTAATATTCATGGCAGCTCAAGGCAGAGTCTTAACGTAAGTTTTACCTAAACAACACAAACTTAAAAATAAAAGAACTAAGACCCGAGGGATGAGCAGACTGTTAGTCCTTGAGCTGAACTGTTTTTACCCCTAACACATAGACTCTCGAAGGAAAACATGACTACAGATAGAATTCGGATTTATACCCTGGCACATAGACTAAATCTGAAATCTAGCGAACTGCTCGACCATTGTCATCACTTACAGATCGCTGCCGTCCATCCCAGCAGCTCGATCACGATTGCCGAGGCCGATCAGCTCCAGAACCTCCTCGCCAAGAATGGTCAGCAGTCCCCTCAAGTTTCTGCTAAGGCAATAACGCCCGAGACTCAAGCACTGGCTGCCCAAAGCCAAGATCTCGATTTACGGGATCCGAGCTATTACTTTAATCGAGAATTGAGCTGGTTGAAATTCAACCAGCGTGTTCTGCACCAAGCCTTCGATCCGCAGGCTCCTCTCCTAGAGCGACTCAAATTCTTAGCAATCTATACCTCAAACCTAGATGAGTACTTTATGGTACGGGTCTCAGGACTACAGCAACAAGTCGCTGCCCAAGTCATCACACGCTCCATTGACGGACTCACTCCCCAAGCCCAATTAGAGACAATTCATCGGGTACTCAAACCCGAGATTACAAACCAACATCAATACTTTATCCAAACCATTAAGCCGCAATTAGCGGCAGCCAAAATTTGTCTTTTAGACTACGCTAGCCTCAACTCTCAGCAAACCACCTACTTACATCAATATTTCCTTGAGCAAATCTTTCCTGTCTTAACGCCCCTAGCGGTTGATCCGGCTCATCCTTTTCCCTATATTCAAATCTCAGCCTCAATCTAGCTGTCGTCGTTCAAGATACCAATACAGGAGAAAGCCATTTTGCTAGGGTAAAAATGCCCAGCATGCTACCCCGCTTCATTGAATTGTCACAGCATCACTGCGACGAAATGGCCTGTCTTTGGAGTGGCGTGCCCATAGAACAGGTGATTGCCCATAACCTAGAATATTTATTCCCAGGGATGGCCATTCAATCCTGCCATCCTTTCCGAATTACCCGCAATGCTGATATCGAACTAGAAGAAGAAGAAGCCGATGACTTATTGCTAGCAATTGAAGAAGAACTCCGCAAGCGGCGCTTTGGTTCAGTGGTGCGCATGGAACTGCAACGGGATACCCCTGAATTTATTTCCCAGACCTTAATGCGCGAACTAGGTTTATCCGAGCAAAATCTGTATAGCATCGATGGCCTACTAGGGTTGAATGATCTGATGGAGATCGCTGGCTTACCCTTCCCCGAGTTGCGGCAAACCCCTTGGACGCCAGTCATTCCGCCCCGACTGCGCAAGCGAGTTGAGCAGCTCGATCTGTCCATGGTCCATCGGCATCAAGAGGCCATCCCCTCTGAGAAAAATATTGATGACCATACCGTTGATATTTTTTCAGTGATTCGTCAGGGGGATTTGTTGGTTCATCATCCCTATGAGTCCTTTACCGCGACGGTACAGCAGTTTATCGCTCAAGCTGCCCATGATCCCAATGTTCTGACCATTAAAATGACTCTTTATCGGACTGATGGTGATGCTGGGCTTGGTGGTTCTCCCATTGTCAGTAGCTTGATTGCTGCGGCTGAGAATGGAAAGCAGGTCGTAGCCCTAGTGGAGCTAAAAGCTCGCTTTGATGAGCAGAATAATATTGGCTGGGCCAAGAAGCTAGAAAATGTGGGGGTACATGTCGTCTATGGATTAGTGGGGCTGAAAACCCATACCAAAACTGCCCTAGTGGTTCGGCGAGAAGGCAAGCAGTTGCGTCGCTATATTCATATCGGCACAGGCAACTACAATCCTAAAACAGCCCGTTTATACACTGATCTTGGATTGCTTAGTTGCCGTGAAGAACTAGGGGCTGATCTAACGGATTTATTTAACTATCTGACCGGTTTCTCTCGACATCAGAGCTATCGGAAGTTATGGATCGCGCCGGTTAATTTGAGAAATAACCTCCTAGAGCTGATCGAGCGGGAAATCGATCACCAGCGCCAGGGAAATCGAGGCCGAATCATCGCCAAGATGAACTCCCTTGTGGATTTTAAGCTGATGAGAGCGCTCTATCGGGCTTCTCAAGCTGGGGTCAAAATTGATTTGATTGTGCGTGGGATTTGCAGTCTCAAGCCTGGTCTACCAGGTCTGAGCGAGAATATCCATGTGATCAGTATTGTGGGTCGTTTTCTAGAGCATGACCGCATTTTCTATTTTCACAATCAGGGCCAACCGTCGATTTTGATCGGGAGTGCCGACTGGCGAACTCGCAATTTGGATCGCCGGGGTGGAGGCAGTGGTACCCATTGAGGATCCGGCCTTGGTCGCTCAGTTGCGAGAGCTATTGGAACTCATGCTGACGGATAATTGCCTCGCATGGGACTTGCAACCCGATGGTAACTATATTCAACGACAACCAGGTCCCGATCAGCCTCTACGTTCTATCCATCAAATCTTGATGCAGCGTGCGGCTCACCACCAGGGGACTTTGATCAATGATGAGTAATCCTTGGTGAGTAAAACAGGCCCCTGATTTCCCTGGAAATGACGGTAGCGCAGACATGCTTGCCAAGGTATTGATGCCCTTGGCATCTAGGCAGCGGGGGGAGCGGATTTGGTAAGGGATGACAACAGACTTGCGGCGATTTGATAGAGTTCAGCGCTGGGCTGTTCTTGCAGCAGCCGATCCTTGAGATCCATCAACCCCTGAGCTGCTAATTCTGACTGGTCTCTATATTGGCTCATGGCAGCCAATAGGTCCGCAAACACTTTCTGTTCAATTTCTGAACGGGAAGGGACATCCTCTAGCTCACTAATATAGGTTTGATATTCGAGGCCGTTGGCATCGTATTTGAGCAGCAGAATCAAAGCCTCACTTTGCTCTAAAAGCTGAGCGCGCAAGTCTTTGATGTTCAAGGCTGAGCGTTCAAAGCCAAGGGTGCCTTGAATCCGCAGTTCGACAATGGCTGCCTGGGTCTTGCCGGCGTTTTTGGCAATTTGAAGGGTTGCGATCGCTGCTTCTGCGACCTGCTGGGCTGTTTGACGGGAATCAACCTGCAGCGAAAGCCGTGTAATGGGTCGTTGATAATAATCTGACTTGAGCTCGGCCTCAATACCGCGATCGCTTAAATCAACTAAGTATACGCCTCGAGGATTTTGCTCTTGATTTTCAACTACACTATTGGCTTCGATGGAACCGGGATTATAGATCCAATTTTCTAGGGTATAGCTACGGTGGATATGGCCGAGGGCTAGATAGTCAACCCCGGCAGTCAATAAGGGCGAAAAGTCTTGATAGCGGAGAGCGCCACTATAACGAGAGACTTGACCCTCTAAGCCATGATGAAACATCATCACAGTCTGGGATGGCCCTGGGGGCAGTGCTTCGATTTGCAGCGCCAAGGCTTCGATGGCTTGGGGAGCAGCAGCGCCATACCAACGCGAACCAATCACCCGCACCCCACAGTCGAGATCCAGATAGCCCCCTTGCTTAGTTTCGGGTTGCCAGGGCTCCAGGATCTCTCCTTCACTGGGTTCTAGCAAGATTAAGCGGCCCCAATCGGCTAAATATCGCAGCCAACTGGTTTTGGTGCCATAGGGTCGATAGTCATGGTTACCTTCAATGGCGAACACCGGAATTCCCATTTCCTGAAGACGATCTAAGCAAAGCTGGGCCTGGTTGAGTACAGCGGGCAAGACTTGGCGATATTCGAATAGATCACCCGCAATCAGGACAAAATCAACCTGAGGGGCAATGGCATATTTTTCGATCGCATCATTAAAGGCGCGGTAAAAATCCTGGGTACGCTGGGGCGTATTGTATTTGTCATAGCCCAAGTGAACATCGGCCATATGCAGAAAACGTGGCATCAACAGCTACCCAAGAGTTTCAGTAACAGTCATGTTCAAACCTGACAACGGGAACAATCACCCTATATCTGTGATCTATATCTAGGCTATAAGAATTTTAGTCGCTAAAATAGAATTTGAAATCATGCATCATTGACCTCAACCCTTTGCATCCTAGCATTCTTAAGAAATGAGCTTTTCCCAGATTGGGAATGCAACATCTTGAGGATAGCTTTTCTCGTCTTTAGCCCTTGGGTTAATGCCCAAACTTGATCAAGGACTGTTCATGAACCTTACCCGTAAATTTTCCACTCTGCTGTTGGGTAGTGCCGTGGCCTTGGTGGTGGTGATTTTACCCCAAGTCTCCATGGCCCTTAGTCCGGCTGAGGTCAACAAAATTGCTAAGGATATTACGGTTCGTATTGATGGTCAATCGCCAGGCTCTGGGGTGATCATCAAGCGCAATGGCACCACTTATACAGTACTAACAGCGGCCCATGTGGTGGCGACGCCTGATGAGTATCAAGTCATCACTCAAGATGGCAAGCAGTATCAAGTGGATGCCAAGACCATTCTAAAATTCCCGAATGTGGATATGGCGATGCTGACCTTTGCCAGTAATCAGGCCTACACAGTTGTCAAGTTGGGGGATGCCAACCAAATATCCGAAGGGAGCCCGAGTTTTGTAGCGGGGTTCCCCAGTCGCTCCCAAGCGCTCACAGATATTATCTATAACTTCACTGTGGGCACCATCACTGCCAATGCGAAACGTCCCCTCAGTGATGGCTATGCTCTTGTCTATTCCAATAACACTTTGCCAGGGATGAGTGGTGGACCTGTCCTGGATAGTGAAGGGCGTCTTTTGGGCATTCATGGTCGCGCTGATACCACCACTAAGGTGCAAGATCAAAGTATCAATCCGGATATTTTTATTAAGACGGGGTTTAATCTAGGCATTCCGATCAATACCTTTCTGCGGTTAGCGCCAGCCGGGACAGTGGCTCTTAGCCCGATACCGACGGCCTCTGAACCGTCAGAGTTGAGAGCGGATGATTTTTATCTGCAAGCCTTAGATCGCTATAGCCAGGGGGATATGTCTGGTGCCCTTACCCAGGTTACTAAGGCTATTCAACAAAATTCTCGATTTGCACCTGCCTATGCTTTACGGGGAAATGTCCGGCTTGTGGGTCAAGACCAAGGGGGGGCCTTCCAAGATTTCAATCAAGCTCTGCAATTGGATAATGGCTTGCTGCAAGCTTATATTGGGCGGGCCTTGGTGCAGTCATCCTTAGGGGATGAAGGGGCTGCGATCGCAGATTACACCCAGGCAATCAATATCCAAGGCGATCATGCCATTCTCTATTACAATCGAGGGATTGTGCTGTACAACCAAGGCAAACAGGCAGAAGCCTTGCAAGATCTGCGCATATCTGCAGATTTGGCCCTTAAAGAGAACAATCAAACCGACTATCAACGGGCCTTAGAAGCGATTACCATTGCTTCTAAAGACTGTCGGCAATCTATTCGGTCGATTTGCGATCGCTAATCCTTCCTCGTCGAGGGCGATCGCACATCACTGCAGTCCATCACCCGTCACTTGTCCATCCTCCAGCTCAAATTCAAAAGTTATAGGACTCTATTCATGAAAAACACTGCCAAACTTTCCCTAGCCTTAGCCTTACTCACAGTCTTTACCTTACCTGGCCCCGTCCTAGCCAAACCAGGCGCACCTGGCATCGGTATTGAGCAAATTAAAGCCAAGGAAAGTCGGCGAATTGCTGTGCTAGATTTTGATACAGCCACCGTCAGTGCGCGTGGAGTGAGCTATGGTCTCTATGGCGATAATGGTGCAGCAAAAGGGATCAGCAATTTGCTCACCAACCAACTGGCAAAGGATGGCACCTATATTTTAGTCGAGCGCAGTCGGGTGGAAGCGATCTTGGCCGAGCAGAACCTAGGCGCATCCGGTCGAATTGAACCCACAACCGCTGCCCAAATTGGCCGCGTCCTCGGCGTTGATGCCGTGCTGATTGGCTCGATCACCGAATTTAATGTCGAAGAACAATCTCAAGGTGGCTCCCTCGGTGGTTTTTTGGGCTTAGGTGGGAACCAGAAAAAGCAACTGGCCACCGTTCAACTCTCTAGCCGCTTAGTCAGCACCTCTACCGGTGAAATTCTATCCACAGCAGAAGGCAAAGGTCAAACAAATAAAAAGTAGGCGGTGCTATCCGCATTTTCGGCATCGGCGGTGACTCTAGCTCTGATAGCTCTGATCGTCTCCTCAGTGAAGCCTCTAACCAAGCGGTTAATGACATGGTGAAACAACTCGTCGCCGCCGCCCCTCGGTTAGCCGCCAAACCTGCCCTAGCCCCGATTGTGGAGATGGTCGTTGCTGATATCACGGGCAATAGTATCACCTTGAATAAAGGAGGGGTGCATGGTTTCCGCCCCGGCATGGTGGTCTCTGTAGAACGGGTGATTAAAGATATCAAGGATCCAGTTACCGGTAAACTCCTGCGTCGCCAAACCCAGTCCGTGGGTCGGATTCAGCTCACCGAAGTTGACCCCGAGTCTTCCGTCGGCAAAATTCTAACAGGCACTGGGTTTCGGGTCGGTGATGTTGCCAAAGCCGTGGATTAAGCTCATCCCTTGGGTTTCCTAAAAACATTAAAAAGCCCTTGACTAGCAATTAGCAAGGGCTTTTTCATGGCAACTTTGGAGTGTTAAGCACCTTGTTTAGACGATAAAGGTTCTGCCATAATCTCAAACACCGTCAATTTCCGAGCATCAGCTTGATATCCATACCCGTCGCCTGCTGAAACTGTTCAATCAAAGCAGCTAGTTTTGCAGCAGTTGTTCCCCCTTGGACATCAATGACCGTAAGGTTCTAAACCTGTTTTATTTGTATCTTGAGGAAGGAACTGGCTAAGCTCAGTGGGTTTCCACTCGAAACAGAGTGGGAGAGGATTGGACGGTCATAAGAATACTGGTTAAAGGAACATACAAATGTGAAACCGGAATGAGATTGTACGTCTCAATTTGATCGATTTTGCCCTTCTCACCTCTGGTAGAAGCATGCTTCTACAGCAACACATAAAGTGCAAGGACTCAAGACCATCCTTCGGAAAGTTTGCTCAAGATCTAGCTGTAAAACAGCTGTCACTGATTTCAGAAATAGCATTGACTCTCTGATTGACTAAAACATTTAAGTAGTAATCTTAAAAACATGCAGTATCTAGCTGAGAGGAAGCATCATGCCTGATACAACTGCCACACAGGGATCTGTCAGAGTCTACCGCATGTCAATGCCAGAGCATGAATGTCCCTGGGGACTCAAGGCCATCAACTTACTCAATGAGCAAGGCATTAAGTTTGAAGACCACAAGCTGACATCCAAAGCAGAAGTTGAGACCTTCAAGGCCAAGCATAACGTTCCCACCACACCTCAGATTTTCTTCGGGAATGAGCGAATCGGCGGCTACACCGACTTAGCTGAGCATTTTGACATTGAAACAGAATCCGAAGACTATTCCTATGCGCCCGTCATTGCTGTTTTCTCAACGGCTGGACTGATTACTCTGGCGGCTTCTTTGGGAATGACGGGTCTGATGGGTGTATCACTCTCTATGCTGGCATCGCTGAAGCTGATGGATATTGATGGTTTTGTCGAAGGCTTCCAAAGGTACGACTTAATCACCCAGCGCCTCAAGCCCTATGCCAAAGTTTACCCATTCGCAGAACTCTTGATTGGCCTCGGCTTTTGTCTGGATTAGTACCGCTCGTCACTGGGATTAGCTCATTATTGATCGGCACTAGCGGCGGCATTTCAGTCTTCAAGGCAGTTTACATCGACAAGCTGGATTTGAATTGTGCCTGCGTTGGCGGCAAAACCAGGACTCCACTTGGCATCATCAGTTTCGCCGAAAATGCAATCATGGCCGGAATGGGAGCATTCTTGATTTTCACCTCAGTGGGTGAAGGCAAGCCAGAAGCTGCGAGAGCACCAGAAGCGTTACCGCCTACCGTGATTCAACGCCACAATGAAACAGCTTGATCTGATAGCGACGCACTGGTGGCCCTTTGCGTTTGGTCTTGTTCTAGATGGCCTAACCTATGCTGTCCTGAGTGTTTTGTCCGTTGGGTAGATGCTTAAAAGGTTGTCCATCCACCCCGCGCTGGGCTTGGTTAACATCGGCTGACCAAGGGGCGGGTTCCATCGCCAAAGTCGAAGTATCGCCGCAGCGCCTACATTGGCAATCCTAATTCTTCGTCTTGACGCAGCAGTAGTTCTGCTTTGAAAGAGGCTTAAAATCGCAGATAGGGTAATAGATTTTGGATGAGTACGGCGGATAAGGTGAGTCGCTGTTGTAGATGAACAATATTTTTGTATGGTCCCTGGAGGATGCGATCGCGAATTATCGACCGAGCCAAACTGAGCGTCATCCCTGGAAGGGTCATCAACTGCTCTAGAGACGCATGATTCAGATTAACCTGGCTAACGCCCGCCGGCCCCTCCAGATCGTAATAGCAAAACTGCAAAATCACCGCCAAGGGCTGTAAGCGATGCACCGGTATCACCAGGGCTGCGGCAATATCCTCTAGGGCAAAAAACTGCACGCCACTTTGGGTTAACTCAGTCAACAGGCGCGCCTATGAATCGACAAACCCGGCAAACGCAGCCAGTCATCTACCCCTGCCTGGTTCACATCAATTCTTACCCCTAAACTAGCGGCCTCAGAAACTTCTGCCAGCGATTGGAACCGATAATAGGGATCAACCACCTGAGCAGCAGGCAGCCGGGGCGCAGAAGCAGCAGAACCAAAGAATAAACGCCTCAGCATAGGAAATAACAGCCAGCACCCCTTAGTGGTGCAGAAAACTCTGGGGTAAGCTGAAAATCTTGACCAGTAGACATTTGAGATAACAAAAGAGGGGTTAGATGCGATGCTTCATATTTTTTGCACAACACCGAAGTACACCAATGTCTACTCCCCTACTTTATCCTCAGCTAGAACAGCAATTGAGTCAATCCATTGCACCAAAGGACAAGCACCACTTGTCAGTCTTCAGTGAAAACGTTGCCGCCATCTTGTGATCTGGCAGTGGTTGCCTGAGCCGATGGGTTCAGTTTCTGACTGATCGAAATTGTCAAGCCCGTAGCCCTCTCCAACACCTGAGCTCCTTTGCAAACAATCTGAACCTTGCCCCAAAAAAGGGCGTTGTTGCATCAGTAGGAGTCTCCGATGTGTAGTGAGAGGGTCACCATAAATCGCTAAGTTCAAGGCCAGCAGGATGAAACCGCAATACCGTGTTCGCAACGGGAGTGAGTACAATATATAACCGTTTTTGGGGGGAAGTTCAATCGCGTACCTTCGAGAATCAGGCGACAGGATGATTGTGTCAATCTGCGATGCTGAACCGGATAATTCAACTGGGTAAGCCTGTTCCAATGGCTGCTTCATTCAACCTCAACCAGGGAGGATTTCTGTCCTACTTCCACTGATGCAGCACCGCCATATCTCAGGCGAGCATCTGCTGAATATCTTTATGCAATTCGATAAGGCGAAGGTCAAGCAGTTGGCTCCTCTCCAACTGGTTCGGTGTTGACAAAGGCGCCATTAAAAAATTCAGCAAAGCTCTGGGCTGCTGTTGCAAGATCTTCTTCATGATCTTGGCCGGATAGCTTCGGTGATGATGGAGGAGCTGTAACCTCTTGGGCTGGGGGGTTGGCAGCCGCTGGGTACTCTTGGGTCAAGCGAGATGGGCTGACCGCCGGAGCAGGCGCGGGCGCGGGCGCGACAGAGATCGGTGCAGGCTTACTCTGCATGGATGCCTTAGAGGCCCCAGGCTGAGATTGCATTTGCTCTTCCGTCAATGCCCTCAAGCTGACTTTAACCTTACGGTTAAAACATTTCTCAAAGGTTTCTTCTAATTCGGTTACTTTAGCTGCCGCTAGTCGGAGTAACGTTTTGCGGATGCCGATGTGAGCTTCTCGCCCCTGCCAATGCAACAACTGGCCATGCTCTTTTAGCAATGCTCGACTAGGCAAGTTGAGGTTCTGTAATAATTGCTGCCAAACATCTGTTAGATCAATTGGAACTTCGACTGGGGGTGCAGGGGTTTGTATGGCTGATTTTTTGCAGGGGTGGTGCGCTTGGGGTCGCTGGGGTGGGTTGTGGTGCTGAGGTGGGTTGTGGTGTAGGAAGTATCGAGTCTAGGGGTTGACCTTGAGGGTGGGGGAAAGTGATAGAGTCCTCTAGGTCCTCACCTTCTATATCCTTACTTAGGGAGGGATCGCTGGGGTGAAGATTGGTCTTCTTAGGGATTTCTAGCCGGGTTGTTTCTGGTTCTATGGACTGGTCTGGCCGCTCAACTGTTGCGGATTGGCTAGGTACTGGTTTGGTATTGGCGCTCGCTGTAAGGGTTGGGACCTCAAGGCTGCTCCTTGCTGGCTGGTCGGAGGTTGAGGAGGCAAGTTCAAGATCCTTAGAGGCAGGAACAGGGTCTTGGTGGCCCGAGCTGTGTTTGGGTAAAGGAAGAACTTCTGGAGGCTGAGCCAAGGACTGGGCTGGACGTTGAACTAATAGGGGATCTTGGGCTGACCTCGCTCTAGGCAATAACCCAAGCAAGAGACCTCTAGCCATAGCCGAGGTTGCGTGGAATGTTTGATCTGTCCTTCGCAACTGCGTAGATGTTGTTGATTGGCCAGAATGTCTTCGATTTCGAACTGTTGGGCAATTTGGCAAAGTTTGCTCCAACTGGTTTCTGTGATCGCTACTATATCTCGCCGATCTGGAGCGGTTTTAGCGATCAAGAGGTCTCGGTAAAAACCAGCCAAGTTTTGGAGGATGGTTAAGGGTTCTCGACCCCGATGTAGCAAAGCCTGGATCTCTTCTAGCATCAGGGCGGGCTGTTGCTGGATGATCGCTTGTAGCAAGGCTAATAAGGCTTGCTCAGGGACAGATCCAACTAAATCCCAAACTTGGGCATCATCCACTTCACCAGCCAACAAGCTGAGTTGATCGAGTAAGCTCTCGGCATCTCGTAGTCCTCCTTGGGCAATTTGAGCAATTAACTCGATTGCCGTTGATGTGACAGCAATGGTTTCTTGTTGGGCGATATAGGTGAGATGTTCGACCATTGCCCCTAGGGCAATACGCCGGAAGTCAAACCGTTGGCATCGAGAGATAATGGTGGGCAAAACTCGCTGTGGATCGGTTGTGGCGAGGATAAATACGACGCGACTAGGGGGTTCTTCCAGGGTTTTGAGGAGGGCATTAAAGGCTGCTGTGCTCAGCATATGTACTTCATCGAGGCAGTAGACTTTAAAGCGGCCTTGGACGGGAGCAAATTGCGATCGCTCAATGAGTTCGCGGATGTTGTCCACCCCTGTATTGCTGGCAGCATCAATCTCCAGAACATCTAAGGAGATACCCTTAGCAATATCTTGGCAAGCCATGCAAGTACCACAGGGCTGAGCCGTTGGCTGGGAAGCGCTCAAACAATTCAGAGATTTTGCTAGAATGCGCGCACTAGATGTTTTACCCGTACCCCGAGGACCCGTGAACAGATAGGCGGGTGCAATACGCTGGGACTGGATGGCGTTGGTTAAGGTGGTGGCGATCGCATCCTGGCCCACTAAATCTGCAAAGACTTGGGGACGGTACTTATGATGCAGTGGTTCGTAAGCCACAACTTACCCCAAACTATGAGCATGTATCCTTCTACTCTAGAGGATATCTCCCCACCTGGGCCTTCTAATTGGCATGCTGTACCAGCCATCCTATTCTCTGTGAAGTCTCTATTCTCTTGCCCCGATCGCCTATGCAGCGAGTTCTGCATTAAATCTTTCTTTTTTTCGAGATGCCCTTGAAAAAAGGTGGAGCTAATGCCTTGCTCCACCTTTTCTAGTTCTATGTTTCGTGAGCATCCCACTTTAGCAAGAGCCAAGTATTGGAGTTGTTAACCTGGTGAATTGACTCTCGTTGATAGCAGGTGCCGCAATCTTTACAGTCGAGCACATTGATCTTCTTTTCGACCCTGCCACGATATTGCCACCCCCTACTGGCTGAGGATTATTGGCCTTGCACTGCAAGTTGCCGTTAATTCGGTTCTGACGCAGGGTGACACCCCCAATATTCTGAAAGACTTGGAAATCGCTGCCAACACTATTTTGGTTAGCGATGATTGGACCGGAGTTAGATTCCAGTTGAACACTGCCATTCACACGAGTAGCCGCAATGGTGGTGCGACGACTCTGCTTCACTTGGATGTCTGCGTCTACAGTCGTATTAGAGGTTACGTTCACAAACGCAGCTCCTTCAGCTTGGATGCTGCCATTGATCTTTGCCCCTGAAGTATTTAGCGTGGCAAGGCGGTTAACTACAACGTTGCCTTTTACTCGGGTCCCGTTTAATGTGCAAGTTTTACCCTCGGGTACCTTTACATTGTCCACAGTGATTGCTCCTAGAGTTTGTTGACAGAGGATTTCCTCTGCCTTGGCTAGGGGAGCAAAAGAAAGGCTACTGCCAAGCGTTAATGCTACGATTGTGAGCGTTGAAAACTGCTTTAACATCATTTAACCTATTTTTCCGTTATGAAGTTTACAAGTATGAGTCTCTCCGCTGGACATGAATCTAGCTTCAACATTGTGTGAGAGAACTTTAATCTCCTTGTTCCTAGCCTTCACTATTTGTGACAATTTGAGAAAAATACTAAACGCTTCGTGAACAGAGCAACTTAGAGCTTTTCCTAAGCAGCAGTCTATGGACTAGTGCCCTTCGTTTCGACCGAGATCACGAATCTATTTTGAGGTTCCTTGGGGGTCGGGCAGGCAAAACACAGCTAGCCAAAGTCTTTCACCTGATTGGGCTTGCTCTAGCGTGAAGCGTGAGGTAGCGTCAGGGTAAAAGTGGAACCGATTCCTAGCTGGCTGACCAGCTCAATTTTGCCGTGATGGGCTTCGATGATGGCTTTTGCAATCGCTAGCCCCAACCCGGACCCGTCAGACTGGCGGTTGGCAATGCGGGCAAAACGGTTAAATATTCGCTGTTGATCTTCAAAGGCAATACCGGAGCCGGTGTCTTTGACCCAAAATTGGATCTGTGTTGGGGTTCGTCTGCAGCCTAGTTCAATGGTGTCGCTGACTTGGGTATGCTGAGTCGCATTTCTGAGCAGATTGAGTAACGCGCCTGTGAGACGCTGGCGATCGCCCACCATCAAGCCTGAGCATTGACTAGAGAGCTGCCAGTTGCGCTCTGCTAGGGCTTGGGATTTCATGAAAATTTCTTGAATAAAGGCGTCTAGTTCAATGGTTCCTAGCTGTAAAAAATCAGGACGCTCGGCCTTCGCTAGGGCGATCATGTCATTCACCAGCCGCCCCATGCGATCGAGTTCATCTAGAACCAGCTCAAGGGTTTCTTGCTGCTCTTGGGGGTCATTACCCATCAGCTCTAAGTGGCCGCGCACGATGGTGATCGGGGTGCGGAGTTCATGACCGGTATCGTTAATAAAGCGCTGTTGACTCTCAAAGGCCCTTTGGAGGCGATCCATCATGGCGTTGAAGATTTGAGCTAAATCACTCAATTCACCAGACCCCTGAACCGCTAGGCGCTGAGAGAGATCCGATTCACTAATACTGTAGGCAGTTGTGGCTAGTTCACGCACGGTTTTTAATAGGCGGCCTGTTCCGAACCAAGCCAAGATAAAGGCCACTAAGAGTACGCCAGCGCCCACCTGGATGAAAATATACATGCTAACTTCTGCCTCAGTTTGTTCACCTGCTGTGGTGTGAGCGACAACGAAAACGCCGCGCTGTTCTCCCTCAAAGAACAGGGGCGTTGCTTGATAAAGAATGTTGTGGATCTCAGGATCAGGGGAGGGCCATTCGCCCTCTCTAAATTGGGTGATTCGCAGCCACTGCTGACCGAGAGGAGAATCAGGCTGGATGGCCTCTGGTAAGCTAGATGGATTGGAACGGTACAATTCCTGATTCAGGACAATTATTAAGAAGTTATCATCTTCGGGAAGTTGGCTCGCCAGATACTCATCAATAAAGGTCTCAAGATCGCCCATAGTCTGATTTGGAGCGTTTTCCCACCGGTCGTAGGCAGTCTGGAATTCAGTCTTGGCTTCTTGTAAATCATCCCGAACCCGTGCGGAAACCTCCTGGGCGATTAATGCTCGAAATATGGGAGCTGCAGCCCCGAGGCAAGACAACATCAGGAATATATACAGGATCAAAATTCGAGTGCGTGTCTGGCTAAAGAATTGCGCGAATCGTGACCGTTTTGGAGTCGGGTTTTGCGCCCTCATCAATGGAGTCATGGCCGGTTACTCATGGATATATTGCTAAAACCGAAAGGTGGTGCGAATAACGCCAATTGTCAATGGAGACTGACTTTGCTCAGGATTGGTAATGACAACAATCCCTGGCGTTACGGTAATCTGCTTGTTCATCTGGATTTTATAGAATAGTTCCAGATGAAGCGAGGTGGCGATGGGTTCCTCTGGGTTTAGCAGCTGGGGCGGATAACCGATGATGAGGCCCGCTTGGTTCCCTTCACCGAGTAGATCAAGATAGCCCAAGGTGAGCGCGCCGTTGAGAATATCGGTGTCTGGAGTATTGAGATCGGTGGCGATCGCACGGGTCCAGCCTAGCCAGCCCGAGAGGACCAGTTGCGAGGTCAGATTAGTGGTTGCTTGTAAGCCCACAGAATGAGACGAGATCGCATCGCTCTGGCCCTCAAAGGGATCGTTGGCCTGTTGAGTGCCGGTGCCGGTATCCAGGCCATTGAAGGCATAGACATAAAGCAGCCCTAGTTTAGTCGTATCTGTGGGTTCTACAGTGAGCTGGGCAAAGGCAGCCGTGTTCTGATCGGGTAACAGATTTTCAGCATTGCTGAGATAGCCCGCACTGAGATTAGTGCGATCGCTCAAATCATGGCTAATGCCGATGCCGGCACCGCTACCCTGACGATACAGGGGGTTGCGCTGCCCAAAACGCGAGAGGGCCCCTTCCCCACTGCTGCTGAAAGCGGGATTGAGAGGATCGGCAATATCGCTGATGGAGCCACCCACGATGGGGATGAAGAGATCGGTGCGATCGCTAATCGGAAAGCTGTAATCTAAACGGTTCAGCTCTATCTGATTTTGATCTTCGCCCTGAATGGCTAGCCGGGCCATATTGGTTTCAAACAGATCATCCAGTCTGGCAAGGTTGGTGCTCTGGAGTCGGAAGCGCAGTTGATCTTCTCCAGTGAAGCTGGTTTCTATGTCTAGTCGAAGACGGCTACCTAGGCTAGGCTGGGTCGACACTTCGGTGGGGCGGTTGCCGTTGGCGTAAATCAAGGCAAACACTACTTCGCCGTTGAGTTGGGTGGTGGGTTGAAAGTCTGCGGCATCTTGAGCGGTGTGCTTAGGTTTTGGGCTGGGTTCAAGGTCTGACATTTCTTGAGCAAGCTGCCAGACCGCATTAATCTTGCATTGGTTTTCTAGTTCTCCCCATTCTGGAGGCCCGACACTCCGAGTATCCCGGATGTCTTGCGCCTGGTCCAGAATGGGCGGAGGGGAACTAGAAAGGCCGCAGGAGTTTGGTGGTGGATCCAATATCTGAGTTGACTGTGCCTTTAGGGGGGCAATGAACATCGTCGTCAGACAGATTCCGATCAAGCTCTGACTCAAGTACTTATGCACAACGGTGCCAAAGATAGTTTTCGACTGGCCTGTGGTCATCAAGCGAGTGCAGGGCCAGCCCGTGATAGGTACGGTACCATTGCACAAAGGTATGAATGCCCTCCTCAATTGAAGTCTGGGGCTGAAAACCAGTGTCGTTCATCAGTTCGGTCACGTCTGCATAGGTGGTGGGCACATCTCCGGGCTGCATGGGGAGCCAATTCTTTTGAGCAATTTGGCCTAACTCAGCCTCAATGGTTGCAATGAAGCGCAGCAAATTGACAGGCGTTTGGTTCCCAATGTTGTAGATCTTGTAGGGGGCCTTCTCCGCCACCGGTGGACGGTGCATGACTCGCACAATCCCTTCCACAACGTCGTCAATGTAGGTCAGATCGCGTTCCATGTTGCCATGGTTGTAGATATTGATGGGCTGGTTATGTGCGATCGCATCCACAAATTTGTAATAGGCCATATCGGGCCGTCCCCAAGGGCCATACACCGTAAAGAACCGCAGCCCCGTGATGGGTAAATCATAGAGATGGCTATAGGAATGGGCCATTAACTCATTGGCTTTCTTGGTGGCGGCATAGAGCGAAACCGGATGATCCACGTTATCTTCGACCGAGAACGGGACTTTTTGATTAGCTCCGTAGACTGAACTAGAGGAGGCAAAAACCAAGTGAGCGATCTGTTGCTGGCGACAGCCCTCCAAGATATTCATGAACCCCACAAGATTGCTATCGACGTAGGCATGGGGGTTATCGAGGGAATAACGAACACCGGCTTGGGCGGCGAGATGGACAACGCAGTCAAAGGATTGAGTCTGAAAAAGAGCCGTAGTGGCAGGGCCATCGCTCAGCTCCAGCCTCTGAAACTCAAAATTATCATGGGGCTGAAGCGTTGCCAAGCGGGCCTTTTTGAGCCGGACATCGTAGTAGTCATTTAGATTGTCAATGCCGTAAACGTCTATCCCCTCCTGGAGGAGTCGGTGGCTGAGGTGATAGCCAATAAATCCGGCCGCACCAGTGACTAAGACGCGCATGGAATTAAACCTCCTCTTGAATCAGCCGACTTAGCAAAATTCAGTGCTTGCAAAATCGGTAAGGTTTGAGTCTGGGCATAGTGAACAACATTGATTCCCCCCGCAGTCAACGCGAGCATTCCAGGTTGACCGCCAATCACATGGTTCAGCATGTCTTGCACGACAGTGGGCTGGGCGATGACTAAGCCTGTCACAATGCCGTCATCGCGTTGGCTTGAGTGTTGACGACTGTTGAGTATTCTCAGCCAGAGGTGCGATAGATCGGTGCGATCGCTCTGAAGCTGTACCGTTAGTGGATGTCGCGTTAGCAGTCGTTGTGCGATCCCATGAGCCGGCTCACCATTACTGACACTAAAGCCAATTTCCATACCGTCGAGCTGGGCCTGCAATGCCTGAAGGTTAGGGGAATCGTCGGGGACTAAAAGCAAACGGACGCCTTGCTTGCCAGCTTTCAGCTTGGGCAAGGTTTCTCCGAGGTGGCGAGTGTCGTTCATGATTTCCAAATTAGCCCGCCCTGACTGGAAGCTGAGCTGACTGATGCCACCGTTCGATTGCTGTAGCGAATGGAAATAGCGACAGTCAATTCCTAAGGCAGTGCTGAGCAAGGCACGAATGGTACCGCCGTGGCTGACCACCACAAGGGTTTTGCCTCTGTGGCGGGGTAGAACCTCCTGCCAGAAGCGTTGGGCTTGGGCATAGAGATCCCGAACGGGGTGTCGCCTTTCCATCTCAAATTCATGGGGATGTTCAATCCAACAGCGATACTGATCGGCTAAGGTTTCTCGAACCTCTGTGTAAGGGCGCCCGGCCCACTGTGGCAAGTCAATCTCCTTGAGATCGGGATGTGGGCAAACCGGAATAGGACAAGGGAGATCAGACTGGAGCGCCGCCAAAATTTCTTGAGTTGTCTGTTGTGCTCGCCGGAGCGGGCTGGTGTAAAGCGCAGCGTCAGACAGATCCCCGAGGGCTAAGCCCGTTTGGAAGGCATCCTGGCGACCTTTTGGGGTGAGCAGGGCCTCATCACTGGAGCCTTGGTAGCGACCCTGCTCGTTATAGGTACTGCGACCATGGCGGACCAGAATAACGCGGGTGGAAGCTACAGGGTTTAGAAATGCGAGACGGTTGTTCATGGCTGGCTAAGGCTGGCGAAGGAAAGAGCTGGAATGGAGGCAAAGGCAGCATCTGCGCTGACGCGGCTATGAATTAGACTTTGCCCACAGAGTTAGGCTGGTCGCAGCTTGTTGGTTCGCAGCTTCGTTCACATGGGCATACCGCCGTTGATAGAGGCCATAGACCCATTGATTGAATTTGCGTTCTAAGCTGAACAGCAATTTTTCGAGGTGAGCGTTGCCTTTGCCGAAGGTCAGCCGCTCCACCAGAGGCAAAATCAATAATTCTCGACGGCGATTACCCAAGGCGGCATAGCGTTTGATGAAGTATTTATCCTCAGCCAGGTTCCACTTTCGTCGCAGATGGTCAAGGCTAGCTCGGTCCCAGGCATCGCTCCAGCGCAGGACAAAATAGGGGAGGTCGTACCATTGAAGGCAGGTCGCTGGAGCTGACCAAACCAAGCCTCCAGTCCTGCTTTGTTAGAGTCTACGCCCACGGTATCAGTGGTGATGACGGCTGAGCGCTCATTATAAATTTGGCCGCCTGCCTGGGTAACCATAAAGCAGAAGTCGATATGCTCTCGGGTAGCCAGCATCCCTTCATCGAGCAACCCTGTTTTAGAAAACATGTCGGTACGGACCAACATGCAGTGAAATTCAACATAGTCACACAGCGTCCGGTGAAGCTGCTCGGGGACATCTGCCACAGCCCGCCCGGTCAAATAAGCCGATTGCTTAATGCGGCGGCGCGGTTCGCCATTTTTGACATCTGTTTTGATATAGGACTTGCCCCCGGCATTATGAATCACCTGATGGGCTGGATGACCGATACAGGTCAGGGGACCGACAACCGCCCCATGGGTCTCTTCGGCACAGTCCACCAGCTTGGTGAGCCAGCCCCGCTTGACAATGACGTCGTTTTCAATGAAGACCACGTAGTCGCTATCGGTCTGCTCTAGCACATGGCGGAGGCCCACATTCCGGGCTTGGTTCGGAGAAATATAGCGATCGACCGCTAAAATTTTGAATCCCTGTTCCTGCGATTTGGCTTTGAGATAAGCCTGAACAGGTGGGGGGGAGCAGACATCTACAAATACCAGATCAAAGGGATAATCGGTCTCTGTATAAATGCTGTCTAAGGACGCTTGGGTATAGCTAAAGCGCTCCCGAGGGCCAACAATGAGCGTTACTTTGGGGTGGGGCATTGTAGTTCTCTATCCTGGGCCGTTAGTTCAATATTCGGATCTGTCTTTCAAGAAAACGTGAAGGGTAAATGAGAAAATTTTCATCCTATGGCCGCCATTTTGGGCAGTTTGGTCAACTGAATTAGGCGTTCTCGCTCTTCAGGTGTGAGGAGTGAGTCTCCTACTGATGCGTTCGCTTGAGCTTGGGCTGGCGATTTGGCGCCAGGAATGGCAACGGGCTGTACAGGATGAGAAATCACAAAGCGTAGAGCATTGGAGACCATTTCGGGGCCAGGTTTTAGAGCGGTTTTGAGTTGTTCAACCTTGGCGATCTTCCGGTTTAGTTTTCATGACTGCGATCGCTCTCGTACCATTCCGACCGCACTGCATCGGTAAACCGAGTCTCAGTAGAATATTGACCTGAGAGCAACCCCTTATGGAGGGGGCCGCGTACTAGCACGCCAATGCCATGTTCTTGGCAATAGGGCAGAAACTCTTGTTCAGGATTACGGCTGAGCAGTGAATAGTCTACTTCAACCACGCTGCAGGTCTGGTCGGCGTTAAACCGTTTGAGGACATCAAGGTGATCGGTAGAGATGCCGTAGGCGCGAATCGTGCCCGCTGCCTTGAGCTGTTCAAAGCCGGCTAGATAAATGCTCGGGTCTTCGATTTTGCCTTCATGACAGAGCAGCACGTCAATGTAGTCGGTTTGGAGGCGGTAGAGCGAAGCATGGGTACATAGGCGAATCATATCCACTGTGGTCATGGGAACGGTTTGGCCGGTGCGGCGGCCCCAGCGGCCAATTTTGGTGACGAGATGGGTGCGATCGCGAATCCCCACCAGTGCCTTCCCGAGCCGTTCTTCAGACAATCCTGACGGGATGCCGTAGGATTCTGCCGTGTCGAAAATATTGACGCCGCTGTCAAAGGCACTGCGGATAGTGGCTAGGGCAGTGGTTTCGTCAATCTGGCCCCATTGGTTGCCAATGTTCCAGGTACCCATACCGATGGCAGAGACCTGTAGGCCAGTCGTTCCAAGTTCTCGATAAAGCATTGTTTGACTCCTTGTAAATTTGAAAGTGTTGGATTGGTCCCCTAGCCTCCCAATTCTGAAGGGAGAGTGCCGAGAGCTTTAGTTTTTATGCGAAAAATTAGGCAAGATAGAGAGCAGTGCAGACTACTGTTGAGTTTCAGAACATCTGGTCAAAATGGCAGCGAATTACGGCAGGAGGGAGAACGGGTGCGACTCATAGTGGAACCGCTTAATGAGCAGGCAACAGAGACTCCTACTTCATCTCTTGACACGGCATTTCTTGACACGGCACAGTCCCTGCAGCTAGAGGGACCACCCGATTGGTCAGAGAAATTGATAAATACCTGTATGGTTCAGAGCCGTGAATGAATGAGAAAAGCATTTCTGGATACCTCCTCTGCGATCGCCCTCGCTGCATCTACCGATCGATGGCATTAACGGGCAATTCAGTGAGCCAGAGGCCTTGACTAGAGGCATCCATTTTCGTCAGATGGGTTGCTGCCCGTTATTGAGAGACGAAGGAATGTAGCGTTGCCTGACTGTCAGGCTGATGCAAGGATTCTCTCTTTTGATGAGTTACCCCCGTGACTTGAGCATGACGATCGGTGAGCCGATAATTGAGGCGTTTCTCTAGCTGAAAGAGCTGGTCCTCAATCCATTTTTTCGCAGGTTTTCCGAGGAAGGCGAACCGCTTAGCGATAGGCTTGATCAGTTCTTTGCGACGGCGTTGACCGAGCTTTTGGTAACGTTTTTGAAAGTAGCTGCTCTCCTGCAAATTCCATTTCTTTTGAAAATGAAGGAGATTGCTTAGCTCCCAGGCATCGCTCCAGCGGAGCATAAAGTAGGGAATATCAGACCATTGCAAAGCTGGGGCTGGAGGATGGGTTAGAAAGGTCACTACAGACTCTGGCTCCAGGTAAATTTGGCCACCCGCACGGGTGACAGTCATGCAGAAATCGAGGTATTCCTTGGTGCAGCAAAAGCCTTCATCTAGGGGGCCGATGCGATCGAAGATAGCAGTCTGCACCAGCATGGCATGGAACTCGACGAAGCCCGTGGGCTGACGCTGAATTTCATCACGAAGCTCTTCTACCCGCTGATTCTGATAGGGTGTTTTTTCTTGAATCCGCCAACCTCCAGTGGGTTCCAGGGTGCCAGCTGGGTTCCGTTCACCACGGGCAAAGGCGCTGAATTCTTTGGAGTCCATGTAGGTGCCGCCAGCGCAGTGGACAATCTCATGGACAGGACGATACTGACAGACCAGCGACCCCACAACCGTTGCACCGGTCTCTTTCGCACAGTGCAGGAGTTTGTCTAACCAGCCGGGGGCAAACACAACATCGTTATCGACGAAAACCACATAGGGTGTCTGCACGTCCTGCAGACCTAGATTTCGGCACTGATTGGGCGAGAGATACTGCTGAGAGCGAATGATCTGGAAACCTCGCTGTTGGGCTTGAGTCTCTAAATATCGGCGGCGGGCGGCGGGGGAATTGTTGTCGATATAGATGAGCCGGAAGGGAGCGATCGTGTTTTCATAGAGACTTTCGAGGGATTCGCGAGCGAACTGAAAGCGTTCTCTAGGGGAAACAATGATGGTGATGTTGGGTTGAGTCATCGGTCAAACCTTTTTACTCTATGGAGTTAACAGTTGAAGAATGAGGAATGGCAGAGGTCAAAGGATGCAAGATCAAAGGGTGACTTCGTGAGAAGAGTTTTTAACATCAATCGCAGACTGGAGCTGATAAAGCGCAGCATAGTGCTGCCCCTGCTGCATCAGTTCTGCGTGGGTGCCTTGTTCTAGCACTTGCCCCGATTCGATATAGAGAATCTGGTCGTAGTTTTGCGAGACGCCTAGATCATGGGTGATTAGAATCGTTGTGCAGTCTTGGGTAAGACGGCTGAGGGCTTCGTTAACGGCCTGTTCGCTCTTGTTATCTAGACCTACCGTTGGCTCATCGAGGATCACAATGGGGGCTTTGCGGATGGCGGCGCGGGCGATCGCAACTCGTTGCCGCTGTCCTCCAGAAAGCGTCACTCCCCGTTCGCTCATTAAGGTGCTATAGCCCTCGGGCAAGGCCATGATGAAGTCGTGAGCGTTAGCCAGTTTTGCTGCTTGGCGAACTTCCGCATCCGTGGCCCCGAGAGCACCATAGGCAATATTGTCTCGAATCGAAGTACCAAACAGAATACTGTCCTGCAAGACAATGCTGATCTGGCTGCGGAGGGAGTCAAGCTGGTAGCGTCGCAAATCTTGGCCGTCAATCAAGATTCGGCCCAACTGGGGATCATAAAGGCGCAGCAGCAGACTCACTAAGGTGGACTTGCCGCCTCCCGAGGGGCCAACCAAGGCAATGTGCTCACCGGGCTGCACCTCAAAACTGAGATCTTTGAGGGTGGGCTTGGCCGGCTCGGCTTGGTAGGCAAAGCTAACGTTGCGAAAGCTGATTGCCCCTTGGAAGGGGGGCGCTGCGATCGCCCCTTTGGCATCCTGTACCTCTGGCGCAATATTGAGCAAGTCAATAATCCGTTCCGCAGAGACAATTCCCCTCGTAATTTTGGCCATTTGCTTGGCAAGTTCACGGGTGGGCTTAAAGGCCGTCTTTAGATAAGTGATAAACACTAGCAAATCCCCCGGAGTGGCAGCACCTTGCTGAACGAGATAGATACCGCGCCAGAGAACCAGCGCCGTGGCGATCGCCATAATTTCCGCCGTGCGTTTTAGCCCCGCCGAAAACTGCTGAGTCCGCGCACATTCCTCTAGGCTCTTGCGGTTGTCATGGGCAAATAATTGGGCCAGCATCGTCTCCAGCGATAGGGCTTGAACCACCTTAATTGCCCCCATTGACTCCGCCGCCGTTGCCGCCATTGCACTTTCTCGACGACGCTGACGTTGGGCTACTTGACGAATGCGTTGGGTAATTTTTAGGGTGGAGAGCAAAAATACAGGAAAGACAGCCAGGGCAATCACCGCCAGTTCCCAATCCATCCAGAACATCACCCCCACCATGCATACCAACGTGAATACATTGATCATTAAAGGCAAGGCATGGTTAACGGTTACATCCCGAATCCGATCAATATCACTGGTAATTCGCGTGAGTAAATCACCACTCTTGGCTTGGTAGTGAAAGGCCAGAGAAAGGCGCTGGAGGTGGGCGTAAAGCTCACTGCGGATTTCGGTGATGATGCGACTGGCTGCAATCGATAGGCTAACGATGCTGATGTAAGCCGACACCGCACTTAAGGCGGCGACCCCAATAATCGAGAAGGTCAAGATTGCGATGAGCAGACTGGGGCTAGCTTCCTTGAGAAGGGTAAATCGAGATCTGCATTATGGGCCTCGGGCAGCAGCACATAATCAAAGATCAGCTTCAGAGGCCAGGGACCGAGTAAGCTCGCCATCACTTCAATCACTAGCCCCGTAATGGAGACCCAGATCAAAGTCTTTTCTTTGCGAATTTGGGGCCAGAATTGCTGGACCACGCTCCAGATGCCTGGAAAAAGTTGAGTTAGTGGTGGGGTGTTTTGAGTCATATCATCTTGTTCCTGATCATTAGAGCCATAGTGATGAACGATGGAATCAGTCGGCGAGGCGAGGTGACTACGGAATTATGCCACTGTGGAAACGGTGGGCTAGATCTAGATCGCCAAGGAGAACATCTGCTCAGGTTGCGACGGGGTGCCTAGTACCTGTTGGTAAACCTGTTGCCAATTTTGTTGTTCGATGGCTGGGGTCAACTGATGTAACACCTTATCTCTGGCCGCCAGCCCCAATTGTGCTCGCCACTGAGGCTGAGCGATCAGTTGCTGAAGGGCGTGAGTGAGGCTAGCAGCATCGGCAGGATTCACCACTAGCCCATTGACGCTATCTTCAAGAATCTCTCCGATCGCATCAACATTTGTTCCGACCACGGGCCTGGCGGCTAGCATGGCTTCTAACATGGCATTGGGACAGCCATCATGAAGGGATGGAATCGCAAAGATATCCATGTGGGGCAGATAGGCCAAGGCTTCGGAATGACTCACCTTGCCAGTGATCACGATTTGGTCAGCCAACCCACTGCGCTCAATTTCTTGCATCCAGTAGTCGCGCTCCTTGGCAACAAAGTCGCCCACAAAGAGCAGTGTGAAGGAGCTATCGCCTAGGGACTGGCAGGCATCCAGCAAATGCTCCACGCCTTTCTTATCGCGGAAGCTGCCGACGGAGCCAATGACCGTTCCTTGCAATTGATGGACCAGAGCAGGCTGGGGTAAATGGCTGAAATCGAGGGGTGCGATCGCATTCCAAAAGGCAGAAGACTTCTCTTCAATGCTGGGCACTAAAGTGCGCGCACGATGCATCAATCCACGACTGACAAAGGTTGTCCAGGCCGAGTTTTCGAGCGTCCAGGTAATCTGGCCCAACTGTTGGGGACTAAACACATGCTTATGCAGATCGGCCCCTCGCACGCTGTTGATCACCGGAATCCCTTCCTCTTGACCCAGGAGCGTAGTCAGGAAGCCCATTTCATTAATAAAAAAGGCGTGCAGCAGATCAAACTGATACTGCCAATGCAGCATCTGGAGCTGTCCATAGAGATCGCAGAAGTAATCCTGTTCTTTGGCTTGGGTTGATCGAACCGCAGGCAGAAGGCGATGGACCGTGACGCCATCTTGCTCAGTGGTCTGGCAACTCTGACGTTGGAATTCACCCGCCGCCGCCCTTGCTCTTTGGTCGCGAAAAACAGCCCGGAACACGGCGACATGAACCTCATAGCCGAGGTCGATCAACATGTGGGCGATCCGCTGAACAGACTCGCCCACGCCCCCAATATCGGGCGGGAATTCTAGAGCGGTGATACAAACTTTAGGTTTCATTACTTTTCCTCCAAGATAAATTAGGCGGCTGCGGTGGTTACAGACCCTTGAGAAGCCCTCTCCTCAAGTAATACTTGCAGTCCTTCAGACGCATTTCGGGCACCGTCAAGATTGATAGAGTAGGCAGGCTGAGGCTGAGCTAAACGCTTCACAATGGCCTGGGTCAACCCATCTGGGGTCAGCTCTTGCCGATCAAGGAGATCGACAATGCCCCGTTGCGCCAGTAAAGTGGCCCGTCGTCGCTGCTCCTCTGCTTGATCAACAGAGGGGGACGGCACAATCAAAGATCGAACGCCCGTTCTCAGCACGTTCATCGTGGTGTTGTAGCCCCCTAAGCTAAGGGAGAGATCCGCCTGGGATAAAACGCTGAGTAGATGAGGCGTAAAGCGCCGCAGCGTCACGTTGGACCTTGAGCCGGCACGCGCCTGGAGATCTTCAAACTGCGCCTCTGGCATCAAGGGACCAGCAAAGGCATAAATCTGATGGGGAACCTGTTGCTGTAGTTGTGGACTCGCTTCGATGACGGTCTTTAGCAGAGCATAGCCATCTCTACCGCCACCCACACTGGCGACGATGCTGGGAGGCTGGATCAGCTCCTTGGCCACAGGTGGCAAAGACTGGGCCACATATCCGGTATAAACACATCGCAATCTAGTTCAGGAGCTGTGGGAAAGCAAGCTTCTAAGCGTTGGAAGTCGCGATCGCAATGTACCAAAACCAAATCATAGTACTGGCGAATCTGCTCATGGATACGAGCCTCCTTTCTAGCCTGTCCCTTAGGGCTCATTTTCTGGGTCATAATCAAATCTCTCAGGCTACAGACCACCTTGACCTGAGCCGCCTTGGCCCGCTCCAGCAGCGGGACCAACTCAAAGGACATTTTGTACTTACTGAAGGGGAAGCATTCCGTGATGACACAGTTCGGCTGAAATCGGTCGAACACCGCTAATAGCTGATGAACCCGGCCCGCCTTCACCTCCTCGACCGCCTGATCCGTAGCTAGCAGTTCACCCGCCTCCTCACGCAAAGCAGGAAGATAGACCACCTCAGCCTCTTCAGGAAAAGTAAATCCAGCAATCGGCTCTCCCCCAATCACAAGGCAAACCTTAAAGCCTTGCACCAAACTACAAATGATTTCGCGACTGCGAACCAAGTGGCCCATACCTGCCAAATACTGGCAATAAAACAGAATTTTTTTCATAGCAATGCACTGGATGGATCACATCTCATAACTCATCAGCTCAGCCCCTTAGGCAACAGTCCCAATCGGTCGGCACTCTCGGACGGGGGCTAATACAGTCCCTAGGCGGCCAAATGGGAGCTCGGCTCTCTTGCTCAAGCAGCGATCGCACCAGCTTCGCCGTCCTCTGCACCCCATCGAGATCAAAATCAATCTCTTGAGGCTGCTGCTTTAGCGCTTCCTGCACCCGCTGGGCTAGCCGCTTTGGCGTTACATCGGTGGCCTGAAGCATCTGCACCCGACCCAACTCTTCCAACCGCCGTACCCGCAGAGTTTGCTCTTGGTCGTCATTCCCCGTAAAAGGCAGCATCAGCGCACGCACGCCCGTCGTCAGAATGTTCATTGTCGTGTTATATCCCGACATATTGACCGAGAGATCCGCCTGCTGCATATAGGCCAGCAAATTCGGGGTATAGCGATGAATAGAGAGGTTTGTAGCATCCTGTTCCGCCTGCTTTAGATCCCAGAACACATCATCAGGAATAAACGGCCCCGCAAACATTTGGAGATGGTGAGGAATACGATTTGCGAGTAGCTCAGCAGCCCCTACCATCCCCTGCAGCAGATGATGGCCAAAGCGGCCGCCGCCCACGCTGACCAAGATCATTGGCTGAGTCCGATTCAGCGCCATCTGATCGATGAGCGTGAGCCGCTCTTGCTGTTGCTGGGCGACGTAGCCGGTATAGTGAACGTCGCAGTTGAGATCCTTGACCCTTGAAAAGCTCTCCTCTAGCGGATGCAGCTTCGGATCGCCGTGAATCAAAAGTTGATCAAAGTACTGATTCATCAGCCGACAGATCTTAGCCTCATGCTTAGCCTGATCCTGCTTTGTGACGACAATATCTCGTAGGCTACTGACGATTTTGACGCCTCGCTCCTTGGCGGCCTCTAGGAGGGGAATGAGTTCAAAGGAAAACCGGCGGCGGCCAAAGGGGAATAACTCTACCATGAGAACGTCTGGCTGGAATTGCTCTAGGGTGTGGAGAAGTTTGGCTTTGCGATCGCACTCCACCTCCGCCAAACTGCGCCCCGGATCCACCGGCTGCAATTCCTGAAATTCTGTATCCGTCTTGATACCGGGCAAATTAACCACCTGCACCAACGCTGGCACCGGAAACCCCTGAATCACCTCACCACCGTTGATGAAGCAGACCTGAAACTGATCGGTCAGGCCACGGACAATTTCCATGCTGCGGATCAAATGCCCCATACCCAGAATGTGTTGGCAGTAAAACATCAGCTTTTTCATATTGAGTCTCCTTAGCAGTTCATTAGGTCACAATAATGGGGGGCGAAGGCGGCACTGAGTTATATCAAAAATCAGAGTCAAACCCTTAGACCGGAAGCAAATCAGTCAAAAAACAAGCAGAGGACGGGGACGGCATCACCAGTTCTGAGAGTAGATGCGCAATTTGGGGTAAGCCTTCAAAGTTCAGCGTTTGGGTTAAAGCAGGTTGCCTCAGCTGATCGAGCACCCCCTTGATCAGCAATGGAGGCGTCAATAGATCAGGATGAATCGCCTCTACGAGCCCTCTCGCCACAAACCGCTCTGTCCGAATCAATTGCTCATGGGAAGGAGAAATCCGGGGCACCACCACAGTCCGCTTTCGCAGCGACAGAATCTCCGTCAACGTGTTGTATCCCCCCCATTGACACCACCGCATCAGCAGCATCGAGATAGCCCAGCAAGTCATCGGTAAACACCTGCAGCTCTAGGCCAGGAGACCCCACAGCCATCCTTGTAATGCCTCCTGCTGATGAGTAGGCATCTCAGGCCCACAGAGCACCAGACTACGAAATTGCTCATGACAGGTGGATAATCCCTTCAGGTATGCCTCCAAGATGGGAAGCCATCTTCACCCCCGCCAGGGGTGACCAGCACCAGTTTTTCTTCAGAAGAGAGCCGCAAAAATCGACGAACTTCCGAGCGTCTGGGGCGGTGGCAAGATTTCCGAATATAGCCGCAGTAATGCACCTTGTGAGCAACAGGTAGCGGAAATTGGTATTCCTGAGCCAAGTCAAAAATATCCGGTGTACCCATCACTGCCACTCGGTCATAGTGATCCTGAACGACTTGGTAATAACCCTGCGCTTGCCATTCTCCACAGACTTTCTCTGGTGTATCCAAGATGTCTCGCAAAAGCAAAACCCGCTTGGTATGGGGCAATCCCCGTCTCAGGTATGTGAGGGTGCGCTTCAATTCCTCTTGGATGCCGTAGGGCTTTTTGTCCACCAACAGCAGATCGGGCTTATAGTGTCGGGCCGCCGAGAGGATGAGGTGAGATCGCAAGGCGATTGTTTCATCGGTTGCCGTTCCCAGGTACTTTGCAGACAGGGTGCCTGATATGTCACGGCTTAGACAGGGGAGTTTAATATAGTCCAACCCTCTCGGAAGACGAAACCCCTGCAGCATCGGTGAACCTGAAACAAATAGAATCGAAAGATTCGGCCAGTGCTTGAGCAGATGCTCACAGATCGCTAGCATTCGGCGCAGATTACCCAAGCCAAAAGCATCATGGGAATAAACCATTAGTCGCATAGAAGGGTCCTCAATGAGGGGCTAATGCTGCAGCGTTAAGCGGCAACGACTTCACTACTATTCAAAGATGATGAAAACGGCTGGAGGGCAGTAGGGCGTCCGATGCCAATGATGTGGAACCCTGCCCTAGCTAATTCTGCCGGCTCCAAGAAATTACGGCCATCAATGAAGATGGGAGTGGTCATTAAGGAAGCGAGGTGACTGTAGTCCAGTTCTCTAAACTCGGCCCAGTCTGTTACTAGCACCAGCGCATCACAGTCAACGGCGAGTTCTTCGGGTGTCGCGACCAACGCTAAGCTATTGGGTGTCTTGCTCAGGAGTGGGTCGTAGGTTTTGACCTTGGCCCCCAGCCGCTGTAACTGATCAATCAGATCGAGCGCGGGTGCATCCCTAATGTCGTCAGTATCAGGCTTGAAAGTAACGCCCAGCAGGCCAATAGTTTTTCCCTTAAGGATCTTTAAGGTTTGCTGGAGCTTTTCCACCGCCAAAAGACGCTGTTGTCGATTCGTCTGCACGGCGGCTTTTAGGACAGGGGTTGGGCATCCGTAATCTGCTGCGGTATGGATGAGTGCCGCTACATCCTTGGGGAAGCAAGATCCGCCCCAGCCGAGACCCGCCTGTAAGAACTTGGGGCCAATGCGGCTATCGAGACCAATGCCCTGGGCAACTTGGGCGACATCAGCACCGACGAGATCGCAGAGATTAGCCACTTCGTTAATAAAGCTAATTTTGGTAGCCAAGAACGAATTGGCAGCATACTTAATCATTTCTGCCGAGGCCAAATCTGTAACAACTACCGGCACAGAGGGCAAAGACAAATCATCGGCAAATTCTCGGCCAATCAAAGGGGCGTAGAGCTGCTGCATCAGTGCAATCGCCCGCTGACTCCGGCTACCTAAGACAATACGATCAGGATTAAAGGTGTCATAAACTGCCGACCCTTCCCGTAAGAATTCAGGGTTGCTGACCACATC
Source organism: Acaryochloridaceae cyanobacterium SU_2_1 (assembly GCA_012030735.1). Classification (GTDB taxonomy): domain Bacteria; phylum Cyanobacteriota; class Cyanobacteriia; order Thermosynechococcales; family Thermosynechococcaceae; genus Acaryochloris. The sequence continues at coordinate 733 of JAAUUW010000002.1, read as the reverse complement.
AAACTCAGCGACAGATTGGGGATTCTCAGCAAATCCCTCTAAGATCAAACCCTTGACCCAATCGCCAGATCCAATGGGAACCGTAGATTTATTGACGACAACTTTATACTCTCCATTGAGGTGAAGACCAATCTCCTTAGCCACGGCCTCTACATAGCGCGTATCGCTCTCCCCCGACAGCAAAGGAGGGGTGCCGACTGCGATAAAGAGAATCTCACTCTCCACAACTCCAGCCGCTAATTCTGTGGTGAAGGTTAAGCGTTCAGCCTGCATAGCTGACTGCATCAGCGCTTCCAATCCGGGTTCGTAAATCGGTGTCTGTCCCGATTGCATCTTGGCAACCTTAGCGACATTGTTATCTACGCACACAACATCATGACCGATGTGCGCAAGACATACGCCCGTACCTAGGCCGACATACCCTGTTCCAATGACACAAACTTTCATAGTGATAAGGTCTCCGTAGCTGTTGCTATCCCGATTGCTTATCTCTACTGTCGCGATTAGTAATGAATCCGAAGTTAAACTTTTGTGAGAAGAGTTTCATGTGGAAACTCTCTGACCTTCCCCCGAAAAAGTGGACCGGTCAGTTAAGCTGCCATTGGGTGATCTAGAGTGGTCCAATAATTTCCTTCAAATTGAGCGGGGGTCAGGCATCCAAGGGACGAGTGTACCCTAGGAGCGGTTATAGAATACCTCGATCGATTCGGCAATGAAGGTCCGAGCGAGCGGG
>JAAUUW010000183.1 GCA_012030735.1 Acaryochloridaceae cyanobacterium SU_2_1 | reverse complement strand
GAAGGTCACCAAAGGTCGTGCCATCGATAAGGTCTTCATGAATCAAAATGGGATTTTCCATATCTTTATGATGCTCTATACGGCTTCCTTACAGTCTAATTCAGACTTGTGTGTACACCGTAGGTCTATCACCGTTACTCGCTAACTTCAAAAAAAATTAGAGTAATATGGAAACCTGCAATAATATATAATATTTACGCTTTTGAAGGTGGAAATAAAGAGCCTGGGGTACCAGATTTCCACTGGGGATATTTTTCCATGGTTTGTGTAAAAAGAGTTGATTCTAGAATGCTTGCTAACCAAGCATTTACCTGGAGCCAGGGCTGGCTATTAAACCAAGTGAGGTCAACCTGGGAAAATTGCCGGATAAAGGGTGCGATCGCAACATCCGCCAAGCAGATCCGATTGCCAAAGAGATAGGGGCTGTCCTGAAGTTGCGAATTGAGCTGATCTAGATAGGTAGAGGCTTCCCCACGATGGGTTACCGCTTCTACTCCTTCGTAGCGGTAGGCATATTTATACCGATCTAAATGGAACTTAAACTGATGATCCCAGGGTTCAATCCAGGCCAGTAGCGCGGCTAAAGTTCCTGCCTCGGGCTGCAGCCATCCTTGTGGATCATGGCGCTCCAAAGCCCAAAGCATGATATCTAAACTCTCTTGATACACTTGACCCTTAGGATCAACGAGGACCGGGACTGTGCCCTTTGCAGACAAAGCCAACAGCTCTGCGGGTTTCTGTCGAAGCACCACTTCTCGCAATTCACAGACTTGGTTGCTGATCCACAAGGCCATTCGAGCCCGCATCGCATAGGGGCAGCGACGGAAGGAATACAGAATTGGGTAAGGGGTCATGGCCTCAGGAAAGTCTACTGGGGGCGGTGAGAGTAGCGCGCCCCGATATGGGGCTGGTTGCGACTGCGGGCCAGCTCTATCTGATGTTGACGCTCTAAAAGACGTTGACTTTGTTGGGGGGTTTTAGAACCATAGCAATGGGGACAACTCACCCCCAGAACAAACAAGTCTGATTGCTGATCTGCTGAGCTAATGGGGTTACGGCAAGCTCGACACAGATCGTAGTGCCCCTGCTCTAGCCCGTGGACCACTGAAACTCGTTCATCAAAAACAAAGCATTCACCCTGCCAATGACTCTCTGCCGCAGCCACCGTATTTAAGTAGTTTAAAATACCGCCTTGGAGGTGATAGACCTCTTCCAATCCCTGACTTCGCAAAAAAGCTGTCGATTTCTCACAGCGAATTCCACCCGTACAGTACATGGCGACCTTTGGTTGATGCCGTAGGGATGTTTGGGAAGCCAGCCATTGGGGCAATTCGGAGAAACTCTTAGTTTGAGGATTAACTGCACCCGTAAAATGACCCAGAGCGACTTCATAGTCGTTGCGGGCGTCAATGACGATCACTTCTGGATCCTCTAGAAGTTCGTTCCACTGATGAGGCGTCACATATTGACCGGCATTCTGGCTCGGATCCAAATCAGGAATGCCCATTCTAATTATTTCCTGCTTGAGTCGTACTTTTAAGCGATAGAAAGGCATATTTTCGGCAAAAGATGCCTGATAGGATAAATCTGCAAAACGGGAATCATCCCGCAGGTAAGCAAAAACAGCCTCTACTTGGTCGGGAGGGCCTGAGATCGCACCATTCACCCCTTCCCTTGCTAGCAAGAGGGTTCCCTTTACGGCTCGTTGCTCACAGCAACTTAGCAAATCAGCCCTTAATGCCACTGGATCCGTAATTTCAACAAATTTATAAAAGGAAGCAATCAAAATATTGGTCATGGAGATTTCTCAAGCAACTTTGAGATTAAGAATTTAGATGGTGTGCGATTTGATCGGAGTGTTTCAACAAGGAAGCTCTCCCATCGTAAACTTCTGTTGGACAACTTCTGAAATGCTGAGGTTTCGTCACTTCGTTGAAAATCACTCACAAGGTAGCCTGGATCTGTAGACTTGAAGTCCTTGGTAGACAATGATTTGACCACTTAAGTCTTTGCATCAATCAATATAAATTGGGTGTGGAAGTTTAGATTTTAGATATTGATCAACCGCTCTAGAACATAAGCCAAATGCTTTCCCTGTCTTGGTCAATGCTCTATTTTAACGGATGACAAGGCGGTCTTGGGTTATACCTCTTAGAGAGTTGGGAAAATGATACTGCAACGCATCAAGAGCGGCTGTTTCGTGATGGACGATGAAGAACCTTTATCAAGCATCACCATTAGTCAAAGTCTCTTCAATGCTTCATTGCTTTGTTAAGTGATTATGATCACTGTCGTTGTTGATGTAGGTTACAGACAACGAATTGGGTAATAAAGGAATATAAATCAAGAGACCGAGTGCTATCCATTGAGAAGTGCTTTGTTTGGTGATATCGGGATGTATTAGTGGATTGTGTGTTCTATCAACTTTGTTTGATCGTCTTATTTCAAATAGGAGAGTAAAACCCAATGACACCTGAAGCGAAACAAATTCTTGCTCAACTTAGAGATGAGTTCTATAGAAAGTTTGCTGAGGTCATGCAAAGACCGATCAATCTCAGCAAAGATAGCACCTTGATTTTTAATCCTTCCCTAGCACCGATTGCCACCTGGTTAGATAGTCAAGATCAGTTTAATTACCTCAATGTGTATGCCTATACAGCCCCAGACAATCTCACCCCCCATCGTCCCTTAACGGTCCAGATTTCTATTAATTCACCGGGTCCCGCCAAGGAAGTCCAAAGAAAGACAGGCTATTCCCTCAATCAAGATTGGAGTTTAACGTTAACCGTTTTACCAGAGGAAGCCCTAGGTATTGTCCATTGGGTGGCCAGTTGGATTCACTCTCAAGGGAACGATAGTATTGCTATTCCTGCTTCGGTGCGGCTCAAGTCTATCCCTACCGAGCTGGCTAATGACTACCAAATTTGCACTCAAACCGCTTGGCAGTCTCTGCATCCCGAGCAAGACGCTCAATCGAGCCAGAACCTGCAAGTCGCTTAAGTCTCTGAGGGGCTACGGGTGATGATCTTGAAACTTTGACCATTCCTAAAACAATTGTTGGCAGAGTTGGCGAAAATGATCGCCCCGTTCTTCAAAATTTTGATATTGGTCAAAACTGGCACAGGCTGGCGACAATAGAATTACCTTGACAGCTAACTGATGGGCTAGCTTAGTGGCCCGAGAGACTGCTCGGTCCATTGTTTCGACAATTTCATAGTCTGTATAACCGATTTGATCGAGGCGTTGGCTAAAGCTCAAGGCAGCCTCGCCAATCAGAAGGACTTTGGCCGCTTTGGCTTGAATGGTCTGTAACCAGGCAGTATCATCGCCTACCTTGGCCTCACCCCCAGCGATCAAAATAGCTGGGTTTTCCAAGGCGGCAAGACCGGTCTGGGCTGCTTCATAGTTGGTGGCCTTACTGTCATTGATGAATTTGATCCCCTGCCAAGTACAGATATGCTCTAGTCGATGTGCTACCCCAGGAAAGCGAGTGACAGCAGTGGTGATCGCCTCTGTCGGAATTCCTGCTAAGGAGGCCACTGCAACGGCCAACAGCAGATTTTGATGATTATGCCGCCCTAGCATGCGTAGCGCTGTTAGGGGAACGACTGGCTCGCCTTCAACTTTTACCCAGCCTGCTTCCAAATAAACTTGGGGAACTGGGCAGCGTTGACCATTACAGCCTTCGGCTAGGCTTTGCCCCTGGCAACTGGTCCAATAGGCATCTGACCACCGCCAAGGTAAGCCTTTGAGGAGGGTTTGATCATCCCCGTTCAGGATTTTATGCTGGGACCGATCTAGCAAAAGGGCCTTGATCTCCCAATAACATTCAATCGTTTTGTGCCGTTCTAAGTGATCAGGTGTAAAGGTTGTCCAGACCCCAATTTGAGGTGCCAAGCTGAGAGAGGCTTCAATTTGATAGCTACTTACTTCGGCAATCACCCAATCTAGGGGCTCACCGGCCAAGGCTAATTCACAGGCGCTATAGCCAATATTGCCGCAAGCGGGCGCCTTGAGACCAGCAGCTGCAAAAATAGCAGCCACAATCGCTGTGGTTGTGGTTTTGCCATTGGTGCCCGTAATGCCTACCCAAGGGCATTGCTGTAAATAACGCCAAGCCAATTCCAGTTCACCAAAGGTTTCGATGCCTTGGGATTGGGCCTCCATTAAGGCAGGCAATTGCACCAGAACCCCAGGACTAACGATGATCTGGTTGGGTGTTTCTAGTCCGTGACCCCTCAGCGCCTCTAAGGAGAATTCTTGTCCTAAATGAACAGTAATCCCTTCAGCTTGTAGAACCTGCTGGGTTGAAAATAACTTGTCTGTTTGTCCTGTGTCGCGTTACGGAAACCTGCCAGCCATTCTTGCGCAGTAACCGAGCAGAGGCAATTCCAGAGCGGCCAAGACCAATAATATGTGCAGTGGGCATGGATATCAAGAGGTGTGAAATCAGCCGGAAAATCCCGCATTCCTAATCCTATCGTTTGTGGGTCAGTTTGCTAGGTAAATCCGTGTTCTAGGGATAGATCAAGATTTTGTAGGTGTCTGGCCTGGTGAAACAGCTGTCTACGGCCTCGGCTAGGGC
>JAAUUW010000038.1 GCA_012030735.1 Acaryochloridaceae cyanobacterium SU_2_1 | reverse complement strand
GCAGTTGGCTGTGAAGTTTGCGGATGCTGACCTCAAATTGCATGGTCTATCTGAGATGGAACCTGTTTTATCGGTCTGCGATCTGATCTTCACGAGTACGGCTGCGACTGAACCCTTGCTAGATCGGGATAATTTGGCCCCGATTCTTGGCGATCGCAAATCCTGCATGATTATCGATATTTCGGTACCTCGGAATGTCCATACCAATGTTAACGAGCTGTCTCAAGTGCAAGCCTTTAACGTAGATGACCTGCAAGCTGTGGTGGCTCAAAATCAAGAAAGCCGACGCCAAATGGCCATAGAAGCTGAGACCTTACTAGAAGAAGAAGTAGCTAGCTTTGATGTTTGGTGGCGCTCTCTAGAGACAGTCTCCACCATCAGTAGTCTGAGAACAAAGGTGGAATGCATCCGAGAGCAGGAATTAGAAAAAGCCCTGTCTCGCTTGGGAACAGAATTTGCTGATAAACATCAGGAAGTGATTGAGGCCCTTACTCGCGGCATCGTCAACAAAATTCTCCATGACCCCATGGTGCAATTACGCGCCCAGCAAGATATTGAAGTTCGCCGCAAGGCTATGCAAACCTTGCAAATGTTGTTTAACTTAAATTCATCACCTGAGGTGATAAAACGCAATATCTAACTTGACTGTAACAGCTCAACCGAAGCGGTAACGCATCACCAAACACTGCGCTGACTTAATAGCCCTTTGCAAAGATTGCCTCTGGCAACGGTCTCATGCAAACTAGCTCCTCCTGTCGATCCCTCATTGCCCAGCCAATTACACCTCAAGCCTTTAGACCCTTTGGGCAAGTGATTTTTGCCAGCCCCGACGGTGCCCTATATGGGGCCGAGGATGCCCAACTGCGTCTCGAAAATGGCATTCCTCGCCTTTACATCATGGCTCTAGAGCATATGGGTTGTCGCTTTACCCGCATTACCCGCCATCGCCAATGCACCCAATGCCTCGGCTCCCTGGCGAATCAAACTTGGCTGATGGCCGTGGCGCCCCCTAGTGATGCAACCCATCCTGCCCTAGAAGAAATTGTGGCCTTTCAAATTCCTGGTAATTGTTTCATCAAATTAGAAATGGGAACTTGGCATGCTGGTCCCCATTTTGATCAAGATCGGATTGATTTTTATAATCTAGAGCTAGCAGACACCAACCAAGTCGATCACGACACCTGTGATCTAGCTGCCCTCTATCAGATCGAATTTCAAATCACGGCAACCCCATAGCTAAAAACGTCAAATTCACTACCCTGAAAGGGCTTGCAGTTTGTTAGGCTTGTTTTTGCAACTTAGTCCTGCTCACCTCGATCTATTGCTTGATTACTGCCCCTTGTGACTCAACGCCGTCGCCGTCGCTTTAAACTCTCCCCCCCATATCGGTCCCCTCAGAACAGTCTGCTGGAATATCAAAATGGCAAGTTCTCGATCTCTGGGTTGGGGTCTTGGTATTCCTATTGGCGCGATCCCTACCATCTGTTGCTGACCATCCCCTGGATAGGTTTTCTACTTGTTTTAGCGGCTGGTTATATTGCCATCAATCTCTTATTTGCCCTGGCCTATTGGCTGGGGGGTAATGGGATTGCTAATGCCACTCCTGGGAACTTTATAGATGCGTTTTTCTTTAGTGTGCAAACCTTTGGGTCCATTGGCTATGGGACGATGCATCCTATTACAATCTATACCAATTTAGTGGTAACCCTGGAAGCCTTCACCAGTATCCTCAGCATGGCCTTGATCACGGGGCTAGCCTTTGCGCGATTTTCTCGGCCAGCAGCACGGGTGCTATTTAGTCGGGTGGCTGTGATCACCCCTTATAACGGGGTGCCCACTTTGATGTTTCGCACGGCTAACCAACGCCAAAACCAAATTTTGGAGGCCACTTTAAATCTCTATTTTTTGCAAGACGAAGTCAGTAGCGAGGGGGATTTTATGCGCCATTTATATCACCTGAAGCTATTGCGTCACCGTACACCGACCTTTAGTCTGACTCTAACGGTCATGCATCCTATTGATCAAGATAGTCCTCTCTATGGGGCAACGCTAGACTCTTTAGAGCAAACCAAAGCGAATTTGATCGTCTCTTTGACGGGAATTGACGATACCGTTGCCCAGGCGCTCCATGCCCGTTACACTTATGGTCCTAGAGATATCCTTTGGAACCATAAGTTTATTGATGTCTTTCATCGTACGCCTGATGGTCATCGATATATTGATTACACTCATTTTCATGATGTCACGCCCCAGCCTTAGTAAAGGAGTCCATGATGCTGAACTTTCTGAACTCCATCCTTGGCCGTTTTCAATCAAGACAGGCCGATGTTGAAATTATACTTGGCAGACCTGCCCCTTTTGCATCCGGGCCAAACTATTGTTGGCTTGGAAGGCTGTGAAGTTTACTGAATATAAAATTGATGGCAATCCAGAGGCCCGCGCTCAGATGGCTGAGCGCGCTAATGGCAGCAGAACGGTCCCTCAGATTTTTATTAATCAACAACATATTGGTGGTTGTGATCAGCTTTATCAGCTAGATCGGGAGGGCAAGCTGGATGGCTTGTTGCTTGAGCTAGGTTAAGCCAATAGGCTAGGGGAACCCGCAAGGGAGCAGGACTGTGGTTATCCCAACCCCTATGAAATCGAAACCACCGATCGCATTGCTTCCTTAAGCCCTGAAGATCGTCAAGTTTTTTGGCGCAACCTGCAAAAATGGTCGCAGCAAGCCGATATTCTACTGGGCTGTTCTCGCAAATAGCGGTCTCTACTACGCCTCTTGTCGCTCGATTTTGAGCTTTACACCCCCTGCAAGGGCTGCCTCTCTAACCTATAACTTCAGGCAAGATGGCTTGAGGGAAGGCGCTGACGTTGAAGGTTTTTTGTCGTAGATGACCCTAACGGTGATGGCAGAATTGGCCATCTTCAATTTAGGGGTGGTGGCGAATTCGAAATCTCAGACTTCAGAGCCACTTTTTCGGGCAATCGGATAACGCCACCGATAACCTTTAGTTTTGAAGACGGATTTAATCGTACCTATGCGTTGAATGGAGGTCCCTGGGGCGATGGTGATCGTGAAAGGATGAATGTTGGACCTAGCCCAAGAAATGTTGACTAGGTCGAGGGTTCGAATGCAGGTAATGCTGCATTCGAACTAATTCAACTACATGGGGGAGTTGAATTCTGTGAGCGCCACACTCAGTGCGGAGTCTTTAACGGTTCGTGTTCAACGGACTAGGGCTTAAGCCTTACCACTACTGCTAGACCACTACCCCCCTTTCGCATCTTGGATAAACTTAAGGGCTCGCTGGTATAAAACGGTTCGACCTTGACTTAAGGCAAGATCTGCGGCTTTTTGTAAGTCAGCAATGGCACCTTCACGATCGCGGAGACCCAACCGAAAGATACCCCGCTGATAATAAACAACCGGCTCCTCAGGGACTAAGCGAATCGCCGTTGACACATCCTGTAAGGCAGCCTGTTGATCCCCTAAGGCCCAATAGGCTCCGCTGCGATTTGCGAACAATGCCCATTGGTCCTGATCGCTTGCTGAGCTGAGACTAATTGCCTGAGTCAGTGGCTCAAGGCTCGCCTTAGGGTTACCCCCTTCTAGCAAAAAGAAACCTTTGATTCCATGGGCTTCATAAGCCTGCGGATTCACCACCAGGGACTGATTGATATCGGCGGTGGCCCCTTTTTTGTCCTTAAGACTCCATCTTGTACTAGCCCTGAAGGCATAGGCGCGGGCATCCTTAGCATTTAACTGTAGAGCCTCTGTTAAATCTACCTCTATGGCCTGTAGCTTGGCCTGATTAACGGCATCGCTCAGTTCAGTACTGAGGTTACCCACAAGCCCAAATCTTGCTTGGGCTCGTTGGCGATAGGCATCACCAGCCATGGGGTCAGCTGCGATCGCCTGCGTAAAAGACTCCTCCGCAGCTCGATACTCTTTTTTCAGAAGCTGGGCCGTCCCCTGGGCAAAGAAATCATCTAGAGCAGAGGCTGGACGATCTGAAGGGGTATTCGACGGGCTCGGCAAGGCTAGGGACAGCTTCAAGTTGTTTTTCGCCAATAATTGCAGGAAAGTATTGATCGGAATCCCTAGGTTATAGCCAACCTTAATATAAACACTCGGATTCGCGGTCTTCTCCAGACGATCCGTTTCTCCTCGGCCATGGACTGCAATCAGCTCCCCACTTTCATTGAAAACGGGGCCACCAGACATGCCAGGCAGCGTATTATTGTTGTAGATCAAGGCATAGCCATCCGCCTGTTGCTTCTTGGCATTGGCCGCTACAATTCCAGGCTGAAAGACAGAGGTAGTATTGGTAATCGCTGTTCCTTGGTAAGGCCAGCCTGCCACATAAACCGTCATGCCCCGCTGGACTTGATCAGAGTTGCCTAGCTTGGCAAGGGGATAGGCTTGAGTGCTAGTAAATTCCACCAAAGCTAGATCCACATCAGCAAAGATTTTAGTATTACTGCTGTTGATTGCATAGCGTTTATCATCGGCTAGCACCAGATTGTACTCATCAGGGTTTTCGACCACATGCTTGGACGTGAGGGCATAGTAGGTATTTCCCGCATGGGCAATCAAAATGCCAGATCCTGAGCCATTACTCCCTTCAATGCGAACCGTTACTTGTTCAGCGATAGCTGCGACTTGAGGAGAAGTGAGGGCCTGAGTGACTTCCGCCCGCACTAAAGCAGGCACTGTTCCCAATAATGCTAAGGCAAGGCTATAGGAATATTTCATCGTGATTTATATAAGTTGACAGGCATAAGAACTAGGGTCGTGATCTGGCAGTGGTGGTAAGGCTCAAGCCCTTACCAGTTATCGTCTGAGCTTGGATATTGGGTGGGTGATTTTCCCTTCACCTCAAGAATTTCGCCAATAGATGGCTGAGTCTGGCGGTCCTTAGATTGTGTTTTTGTTTGGGTAACCAAACCCATCGAGGGTTCTGGCTCTATTGATTCTAGTTCTACCTGAAATTTCCAACAATCGCCAAAGTCGAATAGGTACTCCATCACAGTTCCCCCAGAGAGTGGGAGATCTCAAATTTTGACTTCACCGGTGAAGTGATCCCCCTCCGTGTAAGGATGGATAACTTCCCCCTTGCGTCCTCGCTCATTTGTGTAGGTAAAGACATCCAAGTGCCCAGAGTCTAAGCTCACGCAAGACAAGATCAGAACACTCAAATCTTGCAAAGTAGCCTCTCCTGAGTGGGTCTTTGCTATGCCGCCTGGTGCTGGATCAAACATCCAGTTAGCGAATTTATCTTGAGTCGAGAGGAGGTATTTTGCGATCGCACCCCCACTCCGCAATTTGTACTGTTGTTTCAGGAAGGTCTAAAATGCCACTCATTCTGGGATCGTATCCTCTACTACGCTGGGGTCATGTAATGTCAGCCTCCGAGGTAAGATCGCTTCAATCACAATCTGGGTATTGGCTTTGGTCATCCTTGGTCGGGTAAATTCGCCGATAATATAATCTTCCAGTATGGGCTCAACCTCATCATAGTCAGGATCATCGAGCTAGGGAACATCAAAGGCCATCGCAAAGTAACGCCTCAGGTTTTCAAGAGCTGTCGGGTTTCTTCGGCTGCGACTTGCAGGGCCTCTTTAGCAGTGCTGCGTCCGGTTAGGGCAGCGCTGAGATAGCGCTGTAAGATATCTGATGCCTGGGCATATTGAGCAATGGGGGGGCGCAGGGCGGAATTTTCGATCACCGTTTTTAGATCGGGTAAATAGGCATATTTGGCGACTAAGACGGGGTCTGTAAACAATGCCTTGCGACTGGGCACAAACCCAGATTTGAGGAGAAATCGACGCTGAGCCTCGGTATCTGAGAAGTATTGAGCAGCTTGCCATGCAGCATCGGGATGACGAGTAGTCTTGGCAATCCCGATGCCCCAGCCGCCTTGACAGGCACCGCTGTCTTGGCCTGGGGCATGGATCATCGGTTTAATCCCAAACTTACCCTGAATGGCGGACTCTTTGTCATTCCCTAATTTCCAGGCATAGGGCCAGTTGCGCATAAAGACGGCCTTGCCACTTTGGAAGAGTTCCCGCGCTTCTTCCTCTGTATAGGAGGTGGTGCCGGGAGGTGAGATCTTGTCTGAGAGGGTTTTTTGCAAGAATTCTAGGGCTGCGATCGCACCCGGACTATCTAACCCCACAGCTTTGGTTTGCGGGTCAATCCAATAGGCATCAAAGCCCTTAAGCATCTCCACAAACATCGCGGCTGTCCCTTCATACTGTTTGCCCTGCCAGACATATCCCCATTGGGCCTTACCCTGAGCTTGCAGCGCTTGGGAAATTTTCAGCAGATCCACCGTTGTCTCTGGGGGGGCAAAGCCTGCCTCCTGCAATAAATCTTGCCGATAGTAGAGCATGCCGCCATCAGAGCGAAAGGGTAGTCGATAGAGGCCGCCTTGATAGCGACCGCCATCCACATCCCCCTGCATAAATTCTGCTAGTTCCGCCTCGGAGATCCGATCCGATAAATCCATTAACCAACCAGCCGCCGCAAACTTGGGCGCCCAGATGATATCCATATAGATCAAATCGTAGGGAGAGTCGCCGATCAAAAAAGAAGTGGTATAGAGATCTTCCCGTGCATCTGTAGCATTGGGACCTTCAACCAAGTCCACAATAATCCTGGGGTTTTGGCGATGAAAATCATCCACCAGCTCTTGCCAAGGTTCCTTTTCTTGGCCCTGCATCATCATGGTCAACCGGATCGGTTGTTGAGACCAAGCCCAATAACTGCCAAAGACGATACTCAGGCAAACCACAATCCCTAAGAGCCACCAGCGTAGTTTAGTCGCTCTTGGAAACTGCCAGGAATTGAGAAACCAGGGAAAAGATTTTATGCTCATGGTCTCATTGAAGCACTTCAGGCTAACCTTGAGCAGTGCTAAGCATGAACGGCCTGATCAACCAGTTCACTATCTTTTTGGGGATGAAGGGTGGGCTGTTCTGTCGCCCTGTATAACCGATTTAAGGCATTGATATAGGCTTGGGCAGAGGCCACAATAATATCCGTATTGGCAGCATATCCTGCATAGATTTTGTCGTTTTGCTGCAAGCGGATGGTCACCTCGCCAATGGCATCAATTCCCGCTGTGACAGACTGCACCGAAAACTCGATCAGTCGATTCGGAACATTGACAACTCGATTAATGGCCCGATACACCGCATCCACTGGTCCAGTGCCGATGGCGGCATCGGATAATTCTTTGCCATCGGGTGTATAGAGCGTGACTGTTGCCGTGGACAGCGCATGATCTCCACAGGATACTTGCACCAGTTCCAAGCGAAATCCTCCCGCAACTTGGGATTGGGTTTCATCCTTGACGATGGCTTCGATATCTCGATCAGAGATTTCTTTCTTCTTATCAGAAAACTCCTTAAAGCGCACAAAGGCTTTATTGAGATCTTGTTCGGAAAGATCAAATCCTAATTCTTGCAATCTGGTGCGAAAGGCATTACGGCCCGAATGTTTGCCCAACACAATTTGGTTGTTTCCTAAACCAATGGATTGGGCATCCATAATTTCATAGGTGAGTTTGTTTTTTAGGACACCATCTTGGTGAATCCCTGATTCATGGGCAAAGGCATTGGCCCCTACAATCGCTTTGTTGGGTTGAATGATCATTCCCGTTAGATTAGAGACCATCCGAGAGGTTTTATAAATTTGTTGGGTATCAATATTGGTTAAGGGTGTTTCAGAATCAGGAGCATGGCCCAGGAAGGGATTGAAGTATTGCCGCCGCACATGCAGGTTCATAACCAGTTCTTCTAAGGCAGCATTCCCTGCCCGTTCACCAATGCCATTGATGGTGCATTCCAGTTGGCGAGCACCATTTTGATGGCCTCTAGAAAATTAGCGACGGCTAAGCCTAAGTCGTTATGACCATGGACAGAAATAATTGCTTGATCAATATTGGGGACATGCTCTTTAATGCCTTTTATTAAGGCCCCAAATTCTTGAGGAGTAGTGTAACCAACGGTGTCGGGGATATTGACGGTGGTGGCACCCGCTGCGATCGCAGCCTCTAACACTTGATAAAGAAACTCTGGATCTGAGCGCACCGCATCTTCCGGTGAGAACTCTACATCCTCAGTAAAGGATTTAGCATAGGCCACCATCTGCGCTGCGATGTCCAATACCTCTGAGCGGGTTTTCTTGAGCTTATACTCCAAATGAATATCTGAGGTGGCAATGAAGGTATGAATGCGATGGTGAACAGCGGGCTTGAGTGCTTCTGCCGCAGCTTTGATATCTTGAGGAGTTGCCCGAGCTAACCCACAAATCACTGGTCCATCGGCCGTGCCAACTTCTTGAGCGACCTGTTGCACAGCCTGAAAATCACCAGGACTAGCAAAGGGAAAACCTGCTTCAATAATATCAACCCCCAACCGTGCCAACTGGCGAGCAATGGTCAGCTTCTCATCGATATGCAAGGTTGCCCCTGGGGATTGTTCACCATCCCGCAGGGTTGTATCAAAAATGAGAATCCGATCAGCAGGTTGAGTCTTCATAGCTAATTCATCCAATACCCTTAGGGTAGGAACGGGTTGCCTATCACTAAATGATTTTCTCATTCTAAGGCAAGGACCCCAGCTTTGCGGCAGGCGCTTGTGGGTTTGGGCTTAGGGATCAAACTTTTCAATATGACTGCGAATCTTGTTTAAATCGATATATTGATCGGTCACATTGCGTAGCTCTCTGGCAATCATACCCTCGGTAGAAACAACAATAATGTGAGTATTTTTAGAGCGCAACAACTCGATTGCTCGTTCAAAATCACCATCTCCACTTAATAAGATCACCTGATCATATTGGTCAACGGTGTTGAACATATCAATCACAATTTCAATATCTAAGTTCGCTTTTTGGGAATGGCGACCAGATACATCATCATAATATTCTTTAAGGATTTTTGTGCGAACTGTATAGCCCAGGCTAATCAGCGCATCCCGAAAACCTCTTTGATCTTGAGGATCCTTTAGTCCGGTATACCAAAAAGCATTGATCAGCCGTACTTCTGGCTGGAGGGTAAAATACTCTAAAATCAGACGCGGATCAAAAAACCAGCCATTTTTCTGCTGGGCATAAAACATATTGTTTCCATCTACAAAGATGGAAGTTCGATTTATAATAGGTTGCATAGAAGTAAAAAATAATAATAATTAGAGAATAAAAATTTGAGTTAAATATCTAGTAATATTTTGATCTACTTAGTTTTTTAAGTTTAACAAAATTTTTGGCAAAGAGTTTCATTGCTACCGTGACCAGCGCAGCTTTAACTCTAGCCTCAGCCGAGGCTGGGTAGACTATCTACCATCAATACCTCCTTTTTTTGGCGGCGAAGGTAGGTAGCTCTAACGTTGAGCAGGGCTATGACTGTAACTTGGCAGCCTCATGAAACTGCCCGATATAAAAGTCCGCTGAGACTAGGGTTAATGCCCAGCCTACAAAGCTTGAAGCAGTCATTTGGCGAATTGCACCACTGGCCCACATAGAACTTGGCGCATATGTCGCATGTTCGCTGGTAAATCCATCCGCATGGTTTCTTGAATTAACAATCCAGGGACAGGGAGTAGAGGGGTTGCCGCAACAGAGTAGGTGAGGATTGTCCCATCGCCACAGTCTTGTAATTGAAGATCAGCTGAAAAATCCTTAAAGCTACCTTGCGCTAGGGAGAAGCGAATGCGTTCTTCAAAGCGCTCTGAGACTGTTAGGAAAATTTCAACTTCCACAGGAAACACTAAAAAGGCTTTCCGCGCTGCTTGATAGAGGCGACGTCTTTGTCCTGATCGCGCAGAAGTCTGGTCTAGAATCTCGCTTTTGACAATATCTGGGAAATACCGCACCCAACGGCTGTAGTGGGTCAGTTGAGACCATAGGTGAGATCGCACCATCGGTAAATATATGCTGGCTGTCACAGCTCCTCCCCAGGGAGTATGAGCATTGATATCCACTAAGGTCTCACCCGCCAAGAGAGCAATCATTTGTTTTGGGGTGATTTGTTTGGGAGGCAATGATCCTGGAGTAGCGGAGGGGCAAGCAGTTGGGGTTAGATGGCTACCGGTCATTATCGGTAAACTCCGATGAGAGGTAAAGCAGTTAGGGTGATCATAGCCGGAAATGTTACAAATAGTGAAGAAGTTCTCTTCTATCCATGACTGCTCGAAAATTGCTCATAATCGAGGCTGATCTCTGATTAAGTCAGCAACATCACCAAAGCTAGTGCGTTTGAACTCTAGTATTCCCTAGCCCGTTCAACTCTTTAACACCCACCTACGCAACTGTTGCCAGAGTAGCGTTCTGAAACAGCGTAGGGATGCCTGACCCCGTTGCGATTACTGTGTATCTATAAGCTTGTGACAACTCCTAGTCTTGCGATCGCAACCCTGTTGAGTGCGGCTATGCTGGATTATCTGATTGGCGATCCCTGGGGATGGCCCCATCCCGTCCAGGGCATGGGTTGGATCATCCAGCTGTATACCAAGATCGCGTTCCAAGAATGGCAGGCAGCTTGGCAATTGCGGCTAGCGGGCATCTATCTTGGCATCACGCTCATCGGCACCTGGGGCCTAGGAAGTTGGCTATTGATCAAAACGGCCTACCACTATTCCTTACCCGCAGGTTTAGTCCTCGAGACGCTGCTATTGGCCAGTTGTTTTGCAGGTAGAAGCCTGAGAGACGCAGCCCAAGACGTTCTTTGGCCCTTGCGCCAAGGCGATATTATGGTAGCCCGGTCCCGCCTGCGAAAATACGTTGGCCGCGACACCGAGATCCTCACAGAGCCAGATATTCTCAGAGCAATTTTAGAGACCGTAGCCGAAAACACCACCGATGGTGTTATGGCCCCTCTGTTTTATGCCTTAGTCGGTATGGCCTTACCCGGCATCGGCCCTGTGCCCTTAGCCATCGCCTATAAAGCAGCAAGTACCCTCGACTCAATGATTGGCTATCGAGAACCGCCCTATACTGATTTAGGCTGGTTTAGTGCCCGCTGGGAAGATCTCTTGACTTGGCTCCCCTGCCGTCTGACAGTGATTACCCTTGGATTCCTCTCCGGTCGGCCAGGGCATATCTTCTACTTATGTAGACGAGACGCGCACCAAGACCCCAGCCCCAACTCAGGCTGGAGCGAATGTGCCTTTGCTGCTGTTCTAAATGTGCAGTTGGGGGGTATTAATCACTATAGAGGTAAGGTCAAAATTAAACCCTTATTAGGTGATCCCCAGCAGGCGATCACGATCCAACAGATTGAACTGGCCCTGCGATTAACCCGCAATTCTTTTCTCCTCTGGCTCACCCTTATTATCTTAATAAACCTAAGTGAGCTCTCTAGACTTGTGTAAAGGGTCAAATCTAGCCAAAGATAGGCTCCTCCCTGATAAAACTTTAGACTAGGTTGACCATTGATGGATTAAGGCATGAACCACAATTCTTTTCCAGAACCTCCAACTAAACCAGAAAGTTTATTAGGCCAGTTCTTTCGGTTTTTACGCCGACCTCTTTATACCGTCAATATTCCCAAAGATCATCCAGGCATCGGTGATATTTTAAGGCTCTATAGCCTTGTGATTCTCACGGTTCTAGCCCTCGGACTGATCAGCTCCATGGTCGCTGACTATATCCAGTCTGGCCATATTTTAGAGGATGACAAGACCCTCTCTCCCGCCAACTTGGTCGTGTTTGGGGTTTTTATCGCACCCCTTGTGGAAGAAATGATCTTCCGGCTGCCCCTCCGCTACACCCCGCTCAACCTTACCCTGCCGCTTCATTTCCTCTTAGTTATCCTCGTCCTTATTTTGGTGGGTACCAAAATACTACCTGCCATCGCGGCCATGCCCCTGATTGTCACTATCATTAGCGCTGGTTTACTCTTGCGTCACTGGTTAAAACTCAAGGTCAACCCTAAAAAAATCCATACCTTTTATGAAAAATTTATCGGCTGGCTAGTTTACCTCTCTACCTTGAGCTTTGGCCTCATTCACATCACCAACTTCACCACTAGCTTCCAGGGCAGCACTTGGCTGCTGGCACCCTTATTGGTTTTGCCGCAAATAGCCTTGGGGTTTTTTCTAGCCTTTGTGCGGTTGCGACATGGCTTTTGGTGGTCTGTGTTTACCCATGGATTCCATAATGCCTGTGCGTTGACCCCCCTATTACTGCTACAACTAGTGTCACCCAGTCTACGCGCTAACTTAGAGGCAGGGAAAGGGTTTAAAGATGCAGTAGGACAAGATGCTTTGTTTGTAAGCTTGATCGTTGTTTTTCTCCTCGGTGGTATTATGCTCTGTGCCAAAACAGGTTGGGAACTGATCAAAGAATGGCGGGCAGAGGCTCGATAGAAAAATACGATCTGTTATGGCTTTAAGAGTAAGTAGTACAACTGACCAGGATGCTTAATCACTCCGGCTCGGGCTTCGGCTTGAGAACCTGTCCCCATAAACAGATCCACTCGTCCTGGCCCTTTAATGGCACTACCGGTATCATGATCAAGCACATAGCGACTGACTTCCTGCATCTCTAGAGCCTGACCTTGATTGAAATAGGGTATTTGAGTTCGAATAAGGGCTAGGGCACCTGGGGGCATCAGGGACTTATCCGTTGCAATCGAACGCTCTGCGGTCACTGGAACTCCTAGGCTACCGATGGGGGGCGACCCAAAGGTTTCGGCAAAGAACACAAAACTTTTATTTTGAGGCAGATACCGATCTAATTCTTGGGGATGGGCAGCAAAATAATCGATCAAGGTTGGCAAGCTGAGTTGATCGAGGCTGAATTTACCATCTTGGACGAGGGCTTTGCCAATGCTGGTGTAAGGATGAGCCGTTTTTCCAGCATAGCCTAGGGTCATTTCAGCGCCATCTACCAATTTGATCCGAGCTGACCCTTGAACTTGGACCAGAAAGGCTTGGAGGCGATCGCTCAGCCACACTAGCTCTAGTCCTTTGAGGCGTCCCTTGGACCCTTGTAAACCATCAATGCCCTCTAGATCGGCGCGAGTGGGGTGGGGTTTTGGCCATTCCTTGAGATCGGAAGGGGCTTTATATAGAGGATAGCGATAAACTGCAGTGCGGGTGCGGCTAGCGGTGGGTGTGGCTTCGTAATAGCCCGTGAAATCAACGGTACCCTTTTGATCCTTACCGATGGATTGATAGAACTGAAATTCTTTTTTAACAGCTTTTTCTAGGGCTGCGGGAGATTTGGCTTGGATCACCAACTGACGAAACCGTCGTAGACTGCGGATAACGCGATCGCGACTAATTCCTGGGACGGGGTAGTTTTGATAGTCCTTGATAGCTTTGTCTGTGGCCAAATAAGTCAAACTATCATCAATTGCTGACAAAATTGCCTTATAATCCCCCTTCTTGCCGTTAGCTCGCCGCCAGAGCTGCTGATCTGTGGCCCAGCCTGCCGGCAGATTTTGAGCAGGCATCAGCTGAAGGGGCAACTGAGCAGGAGGTGACACAGCCACCATCGTCATTGTCCAGCTCAGCAAACCAGGGAGAAGGAACTGCAGCATAAAATTTAAAGAGGACGGTTCAACTATTAAACGCTACAAAGGCGCATCTATGCACGGTCGACGCTCGATAAGAACATTGGTTCCACGCGAAGGGCCAAAATACTAGCGGGCCGGACAACCATATATTCTCCCTGAATATATTTAATGGGGATATTGATAAATTCTCGAGAATCAGATTTGGGAACCAGTTCATTGCTATACCATTGCTGAAACTCTTGAATCGTGGCAAACCGAACTTCTTCTCGATGGCCCCCTTCGATAAACAAATGGACCACATATTCATTGGCAGTTCTGGGCATGTTGAATCTTCCTTGAGTGCGCCGAGTTCATTATGGACAAAAAGCAGATCAAAATAACGGTTGCTTGCCACTCAAGATCAAGAAGCTATCCTCAATCATGGGTCACGGGAGTCAAAAAATCTGATTTAGCAAGCCTGTCCTGCTCAGGCGGGCCCACAATAGTCCCGGTGAAACTGATGAAGGAATGCCATATCCACATATTCCAGGGCCAGGGAATTGCTGGACAAGATCCTTAAGGGTTGGCTAGGCTCTCCTAAGCCATCTAAGATCAACTTGGCTTCCGTAAAGGTTTGGCTGCAGGTATAGCTGTTAATCGTAACAATGGTGGTCAATCCCGCAGCATGAGACGCTTGACAGCCAATCTGAGAATCCTCAAAGGCAAGGCATGACTGAGGGCCTAAGCCCAATTGGTGCAAAGCATGGAGATAAATATCAGGGGCGGCTTTTTGGCCACCACTTGATCGCCTGCAGCAATCACCTCAAACCAAGCCGTTGCCTCTGGGCCTAAGCAATGGTTGAGAAGGGCCATGACATTCGGCAAGCTGCTTGTGGTTGCGATCGCTAACCGCATACCTTGACTCCGTGCTTCTCTTAACAGCCGCTGTACCCCCAACCGCAACGGAATTTTTTGTTGGGCTAGCAAGGTCTGATAATGGCTATTTTTGGCTTGGTGTAATTGAGCAATAAACTCCCCTAAGGTCGTGGGTGCCTGCCAGTCTGGGCCAGTCTGTTGGATGTAATGGTGAATTCGCTCCTTGCCCCCTCCAACCTTTAGTAAGTTACCATAGTCCTCCACAGACCAATGCCAATCTAAACCGGCTGCGGTAAAAGCAGTGTTAAAGGCAATTCGATGTCCATCTTGTTCTGTGTTGGCTAGGGTGCCATCCACATCGAAAATCAGGGCTTCCAGTTGAGTCATTGCATAGGAAGGAGGCTTAACGAAGTATGGGATTCAGAATTCATACTCTGGATAAGGAATAGCCTTACTTTACTGGCGCCGCAGCAGATTGCACTAATTCAGTCAGGGTGACGACCGTATAGCCCCGCTCTTTGAGCTTGGGTAAGACTTGGGCAAGGGTGACAACCGTGCGATCGCCCCAGTCCCCATGGGGGCCATAATCGTGAAGTACAAGGACGCTACCAGGCCGCAGGTTCGCTAAAATTTGTTGAACGGCATAGCTGGAGGAAGGCAGACTGGTATCGTAGGGCCATAAGGAACCCAACGCCATCCGATAGCCCTGTTGTTGTGCAATATTGCTCATGGCAGGATTACATCGACCACTGCCCGGACGCAACCATTGCAGTGAATAGCCACTAGGGACTTGGGCTGCGGCTAGAATCTTTTGTTCTGCTGTTTTTAAGGCAGCCTCAAACTTGGGTAGGGGCAGGTTAATACTGGGCTCATCCGCCATGAGATGATTGCCTAGCTCATGGCCCTGGCGGATCATTTCAGCAATCAAACCCTGATTTTGTGGTGTGATTCGGTTGCTAATTAAGAAAAAAGTGGCCTTGGCTTGGTGTTGAGCCAAGATATCCAGAATTTTTTGGGTGGTATTGGTCTTGCCAGTTCGTTGATCATCAGGGCCGTCATCTATTGTGAGGGCAACTAAGGGTTGAGCTGTTTCGACGTAGTATAGAGCGCCAGGACAGATAGCAGGAGAGAGGATGTTGAATAGCCAGCGGGGTTGCATCCATGCGATCGCCACTCCCACCAAGAGCAAGCCGGCGGCCAAGGTTCCCCACAGCAGGCGGTACTGAATCAAAAGACGCAAATAGCGGTTCAGCATCATATCAAGCCCTGCTCAGACAGGACGGCATCAACAACGACAGCAGCGAGTGATTGAGAGTAGAGACTAGCCACCAAAAGACTCCCTCGGTTGTCTTGCGCTTCTCTTGTAAAGGACGGGTCAGACAACCATTCTCTCTCCTTTGGCAGAGTCTAGGCCAGAAAAATTAATTGCACTGGACTGCCTACAGTGAGCTGTAATCTTTGCTGAGCATTGCCATTTTGAAGGGCAATTTCGAGCCAGCCATGGCTACCCACTAAGGCCAGCAATCTATCAGGATTAGAGGCGCTATAGCTCCCTGCACTAGCAATTAACTGGGTTGCCGCCTCTAAATGCCAAGGACGATCGCCTAGACAGACTGCCGGAATATTGGTGATTAAATTGCCAAAGTGATCGATGGCTTGAATAGCACCGAAGGCCCGCTCAGGGGTTAGCCGATATCTAGACTGAGGCAGTCGCACTAGTGATTCGGCCTTAATGCGTTGCCCCAAACAATCTAAGGGGCAACCCAGCGTTAAATGTGCGGCTGCGGCTGCAAAAATATCTCTGCCATGGAAGGTAGAACTGGTCTTAGGCGTATACCAATACTGAGGGTTGCTGAGTTCAACAGCAGCTAAAGAGGGACAAGGCTCCCTTGCCAAAGGGGAAGTTTCAGACTGGTCCTCTGTGTTTTGATTCAGAACGGCACTAAAAAGTCCGTTATCGGGTCCGACGAAGAATGCCGAAGCAGTTTGCAGGGCAATGGCCCGCCGTTGCCCACCCACCCCTGGATCGACGACGGCCAGATGAACGGTGCCTGAGGGGAAATGCGCATAGGCATTGCCCAGTTGAAAGCTGCCTTGCCCAATATTTTGGGGCAAGATTTTATGAGTCAAGTCAACCACAGCAGCAGCGGGGTTGATTTGAGCAATTACGCCTTTGAGCACGCCTACATAGACATCCAGATCACCAAAGTCTGTGAGTAAGGTGATGATGGCTGGAGAGCCTACCCTTGCTGTCTTCGCAAAATAGGGGGGAAAGTATGTCTGGTTAGTCAACCAGTCAGAACGTCGAGGCTTGCTCACGGATGGGGTGAAAATCGCTGACCTGTGCTTGCAAAAACCAGAGGCTCTGGGGGAGAGGCTTGCTCTAAATCGGAATCGAGATCAAGCAGTCCGCCCCTTGCATAGCGATCTATCTAGAACAGGCTGTCTAGGCAGGGTAAACGCTGACTTTCTTGCGAGATTTTCCTTTCCTTTCAAAGGTAACAATGCCATCTACAGTGGCAAATAGGGTATCGTCACTCCCCCGACCGACGTTGATGCCGGGGTGAACCTTGGTCCCCCGTTGCCGAATTAGGATGCTACCAGCAGTGACAACTTGACCCCCGTAGCGTTTAACGCCTAGGCGCTGAGCATTAGAGTCACGACCGTTGCGGGTGCTGCCTGTTCCTTTTTTATGAGCCATAGTAAGTAACCTCGCTGAAATAGGGATTCTTGAGTTCAGATCAATGGGAGAGCCATGCTTGGGCTTAGGCGTTAGTCGGCGCTGACAACCTCTGCTTCGACTGCGATCGCCGCTTCAGTTTTTTGCGATTCTTTAGTCGAGGATTTCTGGGCGGGTTTCTTTGCTGCAGTAGTATCGCCCACAGCTTTGCCATTTAGATGAATTGCATTAACCATAAAGCGGGTTAAATCTTGGCGATGCCCCTGTTTTTTGCGGGTTTTTTTCTTGGGCTGCATCTTGTAAACCAAGATTTTGCGATCGCGCAAATGCTGCATAACCGTCACTTCTACGGTGGCTCCCTTAACTAAGGGCTGACCGATAGAAAGGGTTTCTCCATCATGCACTAACAAAACTTGATCCAACGATAGCGTTGTCTCGGGTTGGTGGGCTAAGCGATTAACATCATAAAAACGCCCAGGCTCAACCTTAAACTGGACACCACCCATTTCAATAATTGCAAAAGCCATGAAACTGTGAACCTCAATAAAAGCCGTACAGGTACTTGAATTGCGGCTCCATCGCCAACTATCAAGATTTTAAGGCATCCACCTGATCCGAGCTGAATAAAATTATGCCAAACCGCTATTATCTAAGTTTAAGACAACTAATGTCAAGGTATCTCGCCTTTTTGCAAACCGTCCCAGTCTTGTTAATACTCTTTCGGTGATGATACCGTTCTCCAGCACAGGCCATCTTTACCTTGGGTCGTGAAGTAAATCTTGGGTCTATTCCTCATTGGTTATGAATTTGGGTTGCCGATTTGATACGCTTTCCACAGAGTTACTGCACCACATTAGGTATTGCTTAAGTTAATGGCCTTTAGACTGCTGCCCTTCTAGGCTAGAAGTGAAGATCCCATCTATGCAGAGGTGGAGGTCTTAATACACTTAATTGATGCAGAGGAGAGTAGCCATGTCAGATTTTCAGGATTGTTTACAGCGGCGCTATGCATCTGTGGCGATGGCTGAGTTTAAGCCAGGTAAGTTCGCAGAAGTTAGGCATCTCTATGAGCAAGCGATCGCAACTTATACCAAAGGCTTTGCTGGGGCTTATCTTTTTCAAGAACCCGGCACCGATAAAGGAGTGTCCGTCATCTTGTGGGACAGTCTAGAGGAGATGGAAGCGCATCAAGGTACAGAACACCAAAACATTCTGAATCAAATGGCAGCTCTTTTTGCCGATCCACCCCAAACCTCAGTCTATGAGCTAGTCTGCAAAATTGATCCACCCATGGCCCAGAGATAATCCATTGTGCTTGAGCATCAGCAACCTCCCCCCGAGAGACTAGAAAAAAACCAACCCATGGATTGGATTCAACAGCTACAGCGCCAAACAGCATCTCTGCTGTTATATCAATCCGTGTTTGCCAACCAGGTGGGAGAGTCCTTCTTGGCTCTGCTAGCCGCCCTCACCTCTCAGCCCTCACCTCATACTGCCCTGCAAGGTCTAAGCGCCTATGGCCAACTGTTTACCGCCCTGGCTGCTGCCCAACAGTCTTGGCAAACCTATCTGATCGAGCAAATCCTCTATGCCGATCAGCCCTTTAGCCGGCAGGTACAGCTTTGCGAGTTAGCAGCCCTACCCCCAGAGCTGCTCGCCGCTGCTCGTCATGATTTACGAATTCTCCAGCAGCTTGGGCAGTGGGATAGTCAAGGCTTGGCGACCCTGTTGTCTGGGGATGGTCGCTACCCCTCTACCCAGCTTGCCCGCGTCTTGTCAGTCAGCAGGGCCCAATCCCTTTGCAGACTATGACGACTGGGGAGATGCCCTACCTGTCTTGGCTGCTTATCATCGTCAGTTTGGTTCTGGGGTGATGGCGCAGTATCTTGCCTTTGTTTGGCAGGGGAGCCAGCTAGAGGGACAATCCCATCCCGATCCGGTGACAATGGATGAGTTGGTGGGCTATGAGTCTCAACGCGATCAACTCCTCAATAATACGGAGGCCTTAGTAGCAGGATATCCGGCGCTCAATGTCTTGCTCTATGGCAGTCGTGGCTCAGGGAAATCGGCAATGATTAAGGCACTCTTGCCCCTTTATTGCGATCGCGGTCTACGCCTCATTGAAGTCAGCAAGGCCGGCTTGATTGAGCTACCCTTGATTTTGTCTCAACTACGCCCTCTGCCCCAGAAATTCATTATTTTTGTCGATGATCTATCCTTTGCTGACGAAGAAGAAAGCTATAAAGCCCTAAAAGTACTTCTAGAGGGTAATCTCACCCCTCGCCCCACCAATGTAGTCGTCTATGCCACCTCTAACCGCCGTCACCTCATTCGAGAATTTTTTGACGATCGACCCCGTCCCCAAGACGCAGATGAAGTACATGCTTGGGATACGATGCAAGAAAAGCTATCCTTAAGCGATCGCTTTGGTCTCACCCTGACCTTTGCCCCCATTGATCAAGATCAGTACCTGCAAATTGTCTTCCATCTTGCAGCTCGTGCAGGGATATCCTTAACGGGGGCCGACCTAGAATTTCGGGCCTTGCAATGGGCAACTCGCCACAATGGTCGTTCGGGTCGAACGGCACGCCAGTTTATTGATTATCTTCGAGCAGAGTTAGCCCGCCGCTGCCCTGCCTAATTTTCTGGATGTTGCCTTTTATTCAGATGAGGGGGGCGCTTGAGTCTCACCGAATGAATCAAACGATTCTCGATGGCAAAACGGACTAGATCGGCACGGTTGTATGCCTCTGCTTTTTGGAGCAGCTTACTGACATATTTTTCAATGGTGCGGGGACTCAAATGGAGGCGATCGCCAATTTGACTATTCGACAACCCCTCTGTCAGAAAGACCAGCACTTCCTGTTCTCGCGGTGTCAAATTAAGAGGAGTGACTGCTTCGCTGTCGATGGTGCTGGCGTTAGATACAGCATGGGGGGTGGCTTGATGGAGTTCGGATTGGATGATTTGGGCACGATCTAAGAGATTGCGGACTGCTGCTTGTAATTCATCTAGCTCAAAGGGTTTGGTTAGGTATAAATCGCACCCCGTTTGATAGGCGCGCACCCTTTCCTCAGTTTCGTTGCACTCTGTTAAATAGATGACGGGTAGCAAGCGAAAGATCGGCAGTTGCCGAATTCGTTTGACTAATTCATAGCCATCTAGCTCGGGCATGCGAATATCCGTCACCAACAAATGGGGACGATAATCTTGCACCAGTTGCCATCCCTGTTGACCTGTCGCAGCTGTGATCACCGTATATCCGCAGGATTCTAAAAAGTCGCTGACGGCCAATCGAATGCCCAGCTCATCATCGATCACCATTACCGTCAAGGGCATAAGCCATCCAATCTGCTAATGTGCTGCTGGGCCATAGTGTTGCTAGTCTAGTTATACAATTCACTGGTCTTCACTCTCGATCGCTTCATCAATTGCAAGTAAATCCGTTCCCTTACCTTGGTTAATCAGAGTCAAGATGGATATTCAACGGTGGTTAGCTCGGCAAGAGCCTGAATGGCAACGGTTTGAAACCCTCCTCAACAAAGCAGAAGGTAGTAACCTCAAACAATTGAGTGGCCAGGAAATCCAGCAACTGAGTGGCTTATATCGATTGGTGTCAGCAGATTTGGCACGGGCCAAGGCCCGCCAGGTGGGAGTAGGGGTGATCGATCAGCTCAAGCAACTGACCTTGCGGGGCTATGCTCAGATTTATCAAGGTGGCAGACGGCAGGCTTGGCGCTCTGTTTGGGAATTTATCGTCTGGGGCTTTCCTGCTATTACTCAAGAAACTGCGGTGTATAGTGCGATCGCAACCCTCGTATTCCTAGCAGGGAGCGGGATCGGCTGGTGGTATACCTGGCAAGATCCAGTCTTCATGAATCTGGTCATTCCTTCAGAAATTATTAACCTAGTGCAAGAAAAGGGTGAGTTATGGATGGGATCCATCGTCGGGGTTGAACCCCTCGCCTCCAGTGCCATTATGCGCAACAATATCAGCGTCACCTTCTCCACCTTTGCTGGAGGAGCTTTGGCCGGATTGCCCACCCTCTATATTTTGTGGAATAACGGCATCCATATTGGCGCGATCGCAACATTAGTGGGCCAAAACAAGCTCGCCTACCCTTTCTGGGCCTTTGTGATGCCCCATGGTGCCTTAGAATTGCCTGCGATTTTTTTAGCGGGCGGGGCGGGTCTATTGGTGGCTCGCGGAATTGTCTTCCCCGGTCGATATCAACGACTAGTATCCCTGAAGATCTATGCTGGCAAAGCTATTCAGCTTATGTTTGGAGTGGTGCCCATGCTGGTGATCGCAGGGGTGATCGAAGGATTCTTCTCCCCCTCACCACAAGTGCCTGCCCCCCTTAAATATTTGGTAGGTATCAGTTTACTCTGGGCCTTATTACTCTATCTCTCTCGTCGTTTCTCGCCACCTGCCTTCTTGCCCAGAGAGGAAGAGCGAACACTAGGATAAAATATGGCAAGGAATGTTGAGCTGGCTAGAATAGAAGCATTTGATACAGATAAATTAGACCCAAGTTAGACATACGAGTTAGGTAGATTCCATGGTACAGACAACCCAATCCCAGCAACGCGGGATTATGATGACTGATTCAGCCCTTCAGCATGTGTTAGAGCTACGGCAAAGCAAGGGACAGATCTCTGTCTGCGTGTGGGCGTCCGGGGTGGAGGCTGTTCTGGCATGTCCTACACAATGGATTTTGAAAATCCGGACAATATTCAAGACAACGACGAAGTTTTTGACTACGAAGGGTTTAAGGTGGTATCCGACCCCAAGAGTATGCTCTACATCTATGGTCTGGTTTTAGACTACAGCAATGCCCTGATTGGCGGCGGTTTCCAGTTTACCAATCCCAATGCTACCCAGACTTGTGGTTGTGGTACCTCTTTTTCTGCTTAGGATTCATATTGCATGACTGAGACTATTGATGATGTCTTTCAAAAGGGCCTAGACCGATATCAAGCCGGAGAACCCCCCGAAGAGTTAATTCCGGTGTTCCGTGATATTTGCGATCGCGCCCGCAAAAGCAGCCCTGCCTGGACTTGTCTAGCCTGGCTATACCTGATTGCGAATAAGCCCAATCAAGCCCATAAAGCAGCTCAAAGGCGGTCAAACTCAATCCCAAGATCCCCAGCCGAGTCAACCTAGTGATTGCCAATGCTAGAAACCGGGCAGAAGGGCGTCAGACCCCATATCGAGCTAGTCCAGCAGTTACTAGTGGTCCCAGAACTCAAGAAAGAACTAGAGGAAAGCTTTGCTGATGGTCTGCAGCGCAAACCGGAATGGCGTAGCTTAAAACAAGTTCAGTCCTGGATCTTTGACACTTAGGACCGATC
>JAAUUW010000037.1 GCA_012030735.1 Acaryochloridaceae cyanobacterium SU_2_1 | reverse complement strand
CACTCAGATTCAGGGCGCTGCTATCAGGGGTGACATCGCTTTAAAGTCTCGAACCTTGTACCTCTATATAGTAGATAGATTTACGCCAAGATGTACTAGGCACGAGAGGACTTAGGCTTCAGGGTGGTTAAGTTCTTTTTTTGAAAATTACTAAGTTCTTGGATTCATTCCTTACTAGCCCTTTTTATGTCCAAAATTCAGCAAGTTTGGACTGGCTCAAAATAATATTGACGAAACGAGTAGGGTTACAACTATCGCCAAGCATTAAATGCTCAATAATGGTAAGTCTCTATTGAGAGTTTTTATCTCGCATTGATAAATATTGCAGAGGTTCACAAGCCTTTTTCCGCAGGGATTACAGCCACAAAAAAAAGGCTCGACAATCTGCTGGGTTGAGCAGGGTGAGGATTTTTGGTGTAGGAGAAGAGAAACCACTGTGAGTTCTCTGATGGGCGTCTAGGTCCCAAATAACCAGGCAAACAGACCTAAAAGAAGGGTGAGGCCCAGCAGATGGGGTATCTGTAGTAAATGAAGCAGATCAATGGGCCAAAACAACAGAATTTGATTCAGTTGGATGCCAATCCAGATCAACAGAAAAAAACAATAGCCTGCATGCTAACCTTCCCCTGTATACACTGTGAGTCTGGCCTTGCTCTAGGCTGATCGCATTGTAGAACATGAGCTGCTGAGGGTCCCCAGATAGCGAGGTTAAGTACTTAATAAAGCTTCGACAAACTCATAACTAGAAAATGGACGCAGATCAGAAATACCCTCCCCAGCTCCAATAAACCGAATGGGTAAACCCAGCTCCTGAACAACGGCTAGGGCGACCCCTCCCTTGGCGGAGCCATCCAGTTTAGTTAAGACAATTCCCGTGAGCTGAGCTGCCTCTGAGAAGACCTGAGCCTGACGCAGACCATTTTGACCGAGGGTCGCATCAAGGACGAGCAAGGACTCAATATGAGCAGCGGGTGCTTTTTTGCTGACAATCCGGCGAACTTTTTGCAGCTCATCCATTAAGTTTTTTTGTTTTGCAACCGACCGGCTGTGTCTACGAGCAATAAGTCGATTTCTCGGGTTTGGGCCGCAGAAATTGCGTCAAATACGACAGCGGCAGGATCTGTATTCTGACCTGGGTTGGCGATCACATCCACGCCACTTCGTTGCCCCCAAATTTTGACCTGCTCTACGGCGGCAGCTCGGAAGGTGTCAGCGGCGGCGATCAGGCAGCTGTAACCTGAAGCCTTGGCAATATGGGCCAATTTACCAATGGTGGTGGTTTTCCCAGCGCCATTGACCCCTGTCATCAGCCAGATATTTAATCCCTGCCGTTGGGGGGCAAAGTTAGGGTTGTAGTTTTGCTGGAGAGGGGCATCGAGAATTTCTTGCATGATCGTTTTAAGATAGGCGATCGCAACATCTGGGGGCAGGGTTTCTTCCCGCAGTTTTTGCTGGAGGGCTCCAATCAATTTATCTGTTGCGGCAATACCGACATCTGCCTGTAGCAGCAAGGCTTCAATTTCCATCACCGCTGCTGGGTTCAGGGGGCCTTGACCAACCACTGACTTGAGTTGATTGACCAAGCCGCGGCGAGTTTTTCCCAGACCCTGGCGCAGTTTTTGTAGCCAAGAGATTTCCTCAGCAGAGACATCCTCAGGGCGACGGCCTTGGGCGGCCAATATCTCCGCTGACCATAAAAACCCTTCATCAAAGGCTAAGGTGGCTTCAGACTCGAGGCTTTGGGGAGCAGCAATAGCCTCGGGAATCGCCTTAGGAGTCTCTTGTTCAACAGTTTCTTGGTTTAAAATCACTTCTTCAAAGGCTTGATCAGAGTCAGCCTCAGGGGGGACGCCGAAATCAGAAGCTTCTGGAGGGGATGTAGCGCTAACCTCCATGTCTGAGCTAGGGTCTAATTCTGGGGAAGCAGTCTCTGTTCCTACATCTTGTGGTGCAGAGCCAGAGGTCGGATCGGCTTCAGTCACTTCTTCAGTAAGATGCCGTTGGCGTTCTTGAATAGTTTGGTAGGCGACCTCAGCCCAGCGGCGATTATCTGCGATCGCCCCCTCCTCCTCAGCAGCCAAGGAGTCAGCCTTTAGCATCTCCTCACTAGCCTCAGGCTCACGAGTCTCAGATTCTTGGATCTCAGGCTCTACCCCCTCTGCAGGTTCACCATCAAGGTCAACCTCAGGGTCTAATGCCAAGCAGGGTTCTGCTTGTACTGCATCGGTTTCAGGAACCGCAGGATTTGCCTCAGGAGCCTCTGTCCCTTCCTTATTAAATTGGCGACGAAACCAATTGAATACCATGGATCTTCCTTAAGCGATAGACAACAGCAGCGAGTAGCCCCGTCAATAGGACCTCATCCCCTTTAAATTAACCCTAAAAGAGGGAAACCCTCATGACGGGCAATCTTAGTGACGAGCAATCTGATAGGTGACTCGTCGGAGCACACCATTAATAAACCGATGCCCCTCATCAGAGCTATAGCGCTTCGCCAATTCCACCGCCTCATTAATAGCCACTTGCTCAGGCGTTCCCAGATACATCATTTCAGCCACAGCAATTCTCAACAAATTACGATCAATATGGGCTAAGCGGTTCAATTGCCAATCCACTAAGGATTCTTCTAATAGTTGATCAATATCCGCCCCCTTTTGATGGACAACCGTAATCAGCTCTAGGGTGTAATCTCGAACCGACTGCTGATTAGCCAATTGAATAAACTCGGGAAAATCTAAGGCTAGCCCGAGGCGATTAACCGCTGATTGGGTCAGATCAATCGCATCGCCAATCATCGATCGGGAACTTTCCACATCAATCGCTTTGAGTTCACTATCCAAAAGGCGATCGTTCCCTCGTTTAAGCTCGGCACTGGCACTTTCTAGAGCCTCCTGCACCTCAGTCACCAAAGTCCGCACTGCCGTGACCATCACAGCTTGCAGATCTTGGCTAGCCAGACGATCAGAATTGCTAGATAACTGACCAATACTCAGAAGCGCCAATTCACGCGCAATTCGACGGGGTTGCATGGGAGAAAGCCAGTAAGAAGCAGAACACTCTCATCTTAAACGCTCAAGGGTTGCCTCAGGAGATTACACTATCCCTATTGCACCTGCATCCCTCAAGGGCCAAACAGTTTAGTATGCGGCAGTTATATTTTCTCCTTCCGGGTTTGAGTCGCAAATTTGCCTGCGGTGGACTCTGGGCCGAACTTAAAACCCTCGCTCTAGCACAACAGATCTGCCCTGCCCAAGTGGTGACCTATCGACAGCGAGAACCCGATACCCTATATCTAACTGATGTCTTAAAACAGCCCTCCCTGGAGGAAGCTATTTTTGTGATCAGTTGGGGATTTGATGTCCGTAAGCTGGCCCAGCAACTAGATGCCTATAATTTGGTTTACCACGCCCATAGCAGTGGTTATGGTTTTCGCCTCTCCCCCCGCATTCCGATCATTACAGTCAGTCGGAACACCTTAGGCTATTGGGGGCAGCGCTCCCCCCATGCTCTGCTTTACTACCTTCCCAATCAGATCTCTGATCAATTTTGCCACCGCCACCTAGATCGAGAGATTGATCTATTGGTTCAAGCTCGCAAATCTTCTACCTATCTGCTCAATAGTCTCATTCCCGCCCTCCAAGACCATTGCCGGGTCAGACTGGTTGATACCTATATTGAAGACCTATCCCAATTGTTCAACCAAGCCAAGGTCTATCTCTACGACTCAGCAGAATATTGGGCACAACAAGGGGTCAGCGAAGGATTTGGCCTCCAACCCCTTGAGGCAATAGCCTGTGGTTGTCAGGTCTTTTCGAGCATCAATGGGGGGCTGTCAGATTATTTAGATCCGGGCTTCAACTGCCATAAAATCGCTGGATATTCTCTAGACTTTGATGTACAGCGTATCCTTAAGGTGATCCGATCCAATCAATCTAGCCAAGTTTCAGACAGTTTGTTGGCAGAATACCGCACAGACAATATTCTTCAACGTCTGCGGATCATTCTCAGGGAAGTGAATGAGTTCTTTGACAGCCAACCCCATCAGCATAAACCCATTCCTCCTTTGACCTCCTTGCATTTGGCGCGCTTAAGAGGGCAGGCTTTCTGGCGCAAGCTTCAGGGCCGGCTGCGACGATCTTCCTAAAACCCAGTAGAAATCCCGTAGATCATGTTGCCTCAATCAACCCTAAGGCATTGAGGTCGTGGATCTAGAGGCCGTAGCGCTGACGTAAGAGACTTCCCTCAAGGCATCTGTAATCACCTCTGGACCTGCTTCAGCTTGGCAGGCATGCTCTGTTAGAAACCGTTTCCAAGCTCGACTTCCTGGTTGGCCGCTAAATAATTGCAACATATGGCGAGTAATGGCATGGGGTTTTTGGAGCCCCTTGGCTTTCCATTTACTGAGATAGGCAATCATGGTCTCCACAACTTCTTCCCGAGGCTTGGGTGGCATTTGTTCGCCATAAAACAACTGATCGATTTGGGCAAATAGATAGGGCTGATCATAGGCCGCTCGACCAATCATGACCCCATCGACGGCTTGCAACTGATGGCTGATCTGATCTAACCGAGTGATGCCACCGTTAATTTCAATCCATAGCTGTGGAAACTCTCGTTTAAGACGGTGGACTTCTTCATAACGCAGGGGAGGAATATTCCGATTCTCCTGTGGACTAAGCCCTTGCAACCAAGCTTTGCGGGCATGGACAGTAAAATGTTGGCAGCCTGCTGCCGCCACAGTTTGAACAAAATGGGCCATATCTTCGTAGCGATCGCACTCATCAATGCCAATTCGATGTTTAACCGTTACCGGCAATGGGGTCACTGCCCTCATGGCCGCCACACAATCGGCAACTCGCTCTGGTTGCGCCATCAGGCAAGCACCAAAATGCCCCGCTTGGACCCGATTGCTAGGGCAACCTACATTTAAATTGATTTCGTCATAGCCCCAATCTTCGGCAATCCGAGCACAAACTGCCAAGTCAGCGGGTTGATCACCACCGACTTGCAATACCAAGGGCTTCTCAATGGGCGAAAAATCTAAGAGATGTGAGCGATCTCCATGCAAAATCGCAGCACTCGTCACCATCTCCGTATACAACAGTGAGCGTCGGGTTATTTGGCGCATGAAATAACGATAATGACGGTCAGTGCGGTCCATCATCGGAGCCACACTCACGGGATAATGTCTAAGAATCATCGACATCTATGGGTAAAGAAAACTAGCGTAGAAATAAACCACAACAACAAGTTAATCAAGGGTCAACATAGTCCAAGGATTCACTAATGCGAACCGCATCTTGAGCGCTGACATCTTCGCACTCAGACATTCTGGCAAAATTCGCCCCAGCAAATCGGTAGAATGGACCGGTGCCCAGCCAATTCCCCAAATAAGTGGGTTGAGAGGCTCGCCCAAACTGCCCATATTCGATCGTACCTTCTCCCAAAACCGCATTTTTAACTGAGTAACTCTGTTGACCAAGGGGTAATCCGCCAATCCCACCATTGGTCGCTTCAATGGCAAAGCAGACCGGCTTAGATCCATCACTAAGAAGTTTTTCGTAAATCATGGCAAAACTCTTGCCCCCAATTCGGCTATTGCGACTGAGAGTGACCTCTAGTTGACGGAGGACAAAGCCAGACGGTAAATAGCGGGGTGCAACGGGCTTGATTCCTAGGGCATTGAGAAGTTGTAATTGCTCAAGGGTCAGTGCGGCTTCTTGGGGTGACGATTGAGCAAAGGTCATCGGCGGGGAGGGCATGATGCTGGCTCCTAACAGCAGCCAGAGCATACATCCAGATAGAGATCTACTGATTGAGAACTTGTGCATCATTGAGCTTTTCACCTTAAGGAGAATCTAGAAAGGTTTTTACTCTGCCTTGCGGATCTAAGACAAGACGCATTTTTAAGGGGGTTGCCGATTTGAAAGGACTGATGAAAGGGTGATTAATCTTAGGCAGGGGCACCTGGTTAAGATAGGTTTTAGCGACAGCAGTCAGGGGCTTCACCTGGCGCAAGGAACCATTGTTATTCAAAATTAGCTGATATTCTAAAGGCTGCTTTAAGCCCGCTGGGACTTGCCAGCGCTGGGATAGATATTGCTGTACTGACTCAACCTGGGTAGTGCTGAGCCTACTTCTTGCGGTGGTAAAGCTATCCGCCTCCGCTGCTGGGGCTGCCGGTGCAGCTGTAAGAGCGGTGGGTGGCGGTGGTAGAGCGGGTTCCTCAGCAGAGGGTGAGGAAGCTCTTAAATCGCCCAAGGGCTTAGGCTTTGAGGCCGAAGATTGAGGTGCAGAAGTTTGGGCAGGCTCTAGGTTGGGTTGCGAGGCTAAGGGCTGATTCTCAGTATCCAACCTGCTGGAGCGATCTTGTTCGAGTGTAGTGGGGCGATTCCCCGACGAAGGGGAGTTTCGGGAAGAGGGAGATGCTGATTGAGAGGATTGGTTAGGACTTTCAGAAGTGGCCTCTGGCCGGGGTGAGAAGGCCACGGGTCCATTATTCTTCCTTGACTGATTGGCAGGGTTGTTGGCCACTGGATTGGAGGATGTAACAGGGCCGGGAGGAGTTTTGGGCTCGACACTGGGCTGATTGGGCTTACTTTGGGTCCCTTGTTGAGTGGGGGGGGTGGCGTTCCCCTGCGCTGATTCGGTTTCTGTCATGGCGCTTGGGTTGTCTGCTTGGCGCACACTGGTAATAAGCTGACTCCCTGGCCAGATTTGCAATAGGTGTAAGGTCATGGTCGTGGCCCCTAAGAGCACCACAATTCCAGCAGCTCGCATTGCCCAGAGGGGTGAGGTCGGTTGGTTTTGGTTGGGGGAGATGGGGAGGATATCTAGCTCTGTGCTACAGTCTTCCATCGCCGAGACCAAATCGAACAACTGCGAGACTTGCAGGGGAATAGAGGGACCAGTCGCATCTGTGCTTAAGGCTCCCAAAACCAATTCGTGCTGAAGCAAACTATGGCTACGCAAATAAGGAGAATCAACCTTCATGGCGGCATCCAAGTGCTGTTCCCCCTCCTTGTGGGTTGGAGGCAGATCTGGCCTAGCAGCTGTTGGGGACGAGACGGAAGGGGAGAGCGGTGGCGATGCCGACAGGGCTAAAGATTCGCCCAGGAAGGCTTGGACATACTCAGTGACAGTTGTGGAAAGGCAGGTCAGTTGATCTTGGTTGCCCTCAATTTGCAGGGGCTGTTGATTGCTGCCTAAGATATCTTTAAATTTGAGGGAAAAGTCGAGGGACTGCAAAATTGGTCGCCTTGCCCAGCGAGATAAGGGAGATGTTTGGGCGTTAATTTCTAACGTACAAGTCTTTGGGGTATATTGCCGAGAGATTAAAGGCATTGCAGCGGTCGTCATCGAGGTTGTGGACTGCCCAACTACTGATGAAAGGTAGGATCTGCCTCCGAGGTGAGGCTATGACTTTTCCTCCTGATGATTGGCTCGATCTAGCAGAGCCATCCAGAGTCTTCTAGGGCCTTGGGCGTTGCTATAGAATAACAAATCAATAAGGAGCTTGAGGGCCAAATCTGTGAGTGCGGTTGTTGAGAGAGTATCCTCCGTCATCCGGTCTTGATAGATATTTGTAAACCGATCTAAATAGTCGCCTAGGAGGGGGGCGTGATGGGGTTGACGATGATCGGCGGTTAATTTCTCTAGCAGGACGACTGCTTCGCGAATGGTATTTTGATGTTGCTGTGCGAGGTAGCAGCTGATCATCACTAGAGAACGAGCTTCTTCAATATCTAGTTTTTTGCGCCGCCTGTGCCTCGCCGTAGCGGGTTAGACTGGCGTAGACGCCATAGGGCAACGCGATCGCTCACTAAGTTTTGCAAGTCAAGATCAGAGGCGGCTTGGATAACTGCCTCAGAGCCAAGGCCGGTCAAAGCTTCTAAGGCTAACAATACTAAATCTAGTTGGGCTTTAATATTGTCAAGTTGGGCGGAATCTGGAGGTCTGCGATCCGTTGGAGCAAACTGCAAAATTTTGCTGGAGGATTTTGCTGTGGCCTTAAGGGGAACATCCATAGTCTTGGCAACCCTTAGGTCGAAGACCGTAGTAATCCAGCTTGTCGCAAAAAAGTTTGGGCGACTTGCCTGGGTTCTTGTTGTTGGGCACTGACGTGGTAGTTGAGACGGCGCATGGCGCTATCTGTTAAGTAGGGGGCCAAACTATTGAGGGTCTTCTTAAGCTCTGTATAGGTTTCTAAGACGGGTTGACGAACCACAGGGGCAACTTGGCAGGTCGGAAATAAACCTCGATTATCCTTGATCACCATTAAATTTAGGGCATCAATTTCACCATCGGTGCCAAATCCTACCGCTACCTCTGCTTGACCAGATTCTAGTGCCTTATACTGTAACCCTGGTTCTGTTGCCATAAAAGCCTTGGGTTGAAAAGCTCCATAGACCTTTTTTAAGCCTGGTAGACCGTCGGGGTGGACTGTAAATTCTGGTGGACCCACGATCCGCAATTGGTTAGCTTGACGGACAAAGTCGTCGATGTTCTGGATGCCGAAGGCCCGGGCGGTAGCGGTTTTCATGACCAATACCTGAGCGCTGTTCATGGGGGCAGAATTAAGCCAAATCAGATTATATTGTGCTTTATAGGCCCGACTCACGATTTTATAGACTTGCTTAGGATCCTTGTGAGTCGGTTGTTTCAATACGGTCAATAAAGCGGCACCTGTGTATTCTGGATAGAGGTCGATGTCTCCTTGCAGTAAGGCAGCTTGGGCAACGGGAGTGTCGCCAAGATTGAGCTTGCGACTG
Source organism: Acaryochloridaceae cyanobacterium SU_2_1 (assembly GCA_012030735.1). GTDB lineage: Bacteria > Cyanobacteriota > Cyanobacteriia > Thermosynechococcales > Thermosynechococcaceae > Acaryochloris. Next base: position 13,708 of record JAAUUW010000037.1, on the reverse strand, counting down.
ACGGGTAAACCCCGATCCTCGAGCAGTGATGCATACATTTCCCCTAGGATAAACTGCTCTGTGAAGTCTTTAGACCCAATCCGAATGACGTTTGCTTTGGGCTGGGTACCGCTTCCTCCCTGGCAAGCGATGATGCTCAGTACTGTCAGCAATGCGATCGCAACCAGAACAACCCAGCGACTCAGGTAGGACTTGATGTCATTAGTCAAGGGCGATTTTTCCCATAGCAGTAACGAAACTGTGTTGATTTTATGGCACCTGATGCCTTAAATCTAGGGTATGTCTGGGTGGGATGCTGGGCTAGATATGATTACACATCAAGAATTAGACTCATTCGAGAGCTTGGACAAGGATCATCTTTTGCTCTGGAGAGGGATCATCCTTGCAGGGCTGGCTTAGTAACGACGACGACGGATTTCTTGATCGAATAGACTTTTCCAGTTCGAATCACTGCGGAGCTTATTGGTAATATCGTTAAAGTCTTGCAGGCTAAGACCATTACTGCGAATAATCTGAGCAGACTCGTTAAAGAAGCGATCGCAAATATTAGACACTGGTCCCGGCAAATTCCTTTGCTTGCAAACATTATTGGGTAAGGGACTCATAAACTGTTCTGCCTGCTCCTTCGCCTTCTGTCGCTCTTGCTCTAAGCGCAGATAAGTATCAGCATAATTTGGTATTTTTTGCTTAAGATCAGCTTGGCTCTGAGCAAGCTTCTGAGGATACAGCTCAAACATCTGCTCCAATTGATCTGGATTGCGATTAACAATCTCCATGGCAAGATCTAGCGTTGGCAAAAGTTTGTCTTGGCTAGACAACCCTGGATCCACTAGCCCGCCTTGGTCCACCTGAGACTGATTCGCAGCCGCTGCTCTCAAAGACCAGCTCATCTCGAGGGTACGGCTGCTGGTAGGCGCCCAACCCCATAACCAGCCACAGGCAGTGAAGATTAAGATCCAGCCCAGGCGAGCATTCCTCTGATTAGCGAGCCGCCTTTGGGGAGCTGTCGAACTTGACATAGACATGGGTACTCTCAACAAACCATAAAAAGGGTCATTTATTCTGAAGCATTTCACCCTGGGAAGTTCCACAGCCAGCCCTATTTTTTGATCACCTGAAGGCCAGCCGTTATCCTGCAACTATGCAAATGTCTATCCAGGACGGCAGATCTGACTGATCTTAATCACTTGAGTTAACAAGGTACTGCGTTCCTCATCCCCTTGTTTTAATTTAACGTCTAAATCTAAGAGACAAGCTAAACTTTGCCGTAGCTGTAGAGGAGTTATCCGTTGCACAGCCTGCTTAATAAAATAGATTCGCTTAGGATTATTAACCTCTGCTGCTTGAGCAATTGCCCGCTCATCCTGCTCCCCAGACTCAAGCATTAATTTAACCCATAGCCAAGTCCGAAATTGCCGAGCGAGGGTCGCGGTGATTTTTAAGCCAGGCTCATTTAGATTGAGCAGCTCCGCCACCAGAGCCAAGGCAATATCCGTCTGACCTTGGCGAATAGCATCTGCCAATTGCAAACTATTTTGAGTGGTTGAAGGAATCAATTGCCTGACAACCTCAATATCAATCACCTCTGAGTCATTCTTCCCTAGCCTATTAAGGGCATAGACCTGCAGTTTTTCTAGCTCACCATAAAGACGGCGCGTATCGTTGCCAATGGCCTCTGCAAATTGCTCTAGAGCAGCAGGCGTCAACTTCACCCCTCGCTCATGGGCAATCCGCTTCACCCGTTGCAAAATCTCTGCCGTTTGCCAGGGAGGAATAAGGCCAAACTCACGAACCTGGGCTTTTTTTTGTAGTAGTTAGTGATCTTACTACGACCATCAGGCTTGTTAGCTTGTGTCAAGAGCAGATGAGAGGTTTCTGGTAATGCAGCAATGGTACGCTCTAGTTCCGTGAAAACAGCTTGGGCTGCTCCTCCTGTTAGCGGATTTAACAACCAAATCAGTCGTTGCCCCCTGCCAAAGGGAGGCGTGAGCGCTTGATTTAACCCTTGCAAGAGTGATTCTGTACTGGCCCCAGAGGCCGCTAGATCAATTTTGTCAGAGTTGAAACTTTGCCACGCTGGATCTAACAATTTCTGATGTAGGGCATTGACAGCTTGGTTGAGCTGATAGGTATCCTCGCCCCAATAAAAGTAGATGGGCATCCTCTTTAGATCAATGCTGATGAAAGGACAGGTAAAGGGCTGTGATATTCACTGCACTAAACTACCCTTATCTCCTTCCCTCCGTTAAGGCTATCTTTAGGTCCCTTCGCCTTCCTAGAGCTTAGCTAAAGTCTGAAAAAAAACCAGCCATGGCTGGTTTTTTTGTTCAAGACTATTTTAACCTTGTCCAAATGTTCAGGCTGAAAATCTGATCAGTGCAATGGCTTATCTTAGGAGAGTGAGGGTGCAAGCTTACTCAAGAAACAACTCAATTAGGGCTGATCCTCTTCACCCACTTGAATCAAATGAATATGCTTATACCCCAATTTTATCGAAAATTCATCACCGGATTTTAATCCCATCTCTTGGGTATAGGTAGAGCCAATGACAATTTGGCCATTTTTATGAACGCTAACACGATAGGTCGGTTCACGTCCTCGACCATCCTTAGATCCATCTGGATTAAGATCAATTCCCCTAGCTTCAATGACGGCATTCAGGAAGTCACCCAGATTAACACGGGTCTGATTATTTTTGGTGATTGAATAGTATCCGCAACGCTTTGCCTTTTCACGACGAGACAAGCTTTGGAGTTCTTTGACTTTTTGTAAGAGAGCTTTGCCCGTTAAGGGCGTCATTTCAGTGTCAGTTGCCATCTACAACGATATCCTTGCCATTAATATGTAGAGAAAAAACTAGTGCTACTTGATTTCAGTGTTTGGATAATTCAGTCTAAAGAACAGAAAACATCCAACCTATTGTAATTGTAGCAAAAAGAAAACTGTTTACTTTATAAATAATTTTTAAAGGTTTCTTTGAGATCCGCAAGTCTTTGACTGAAAAATAGAATCTGTCTATGAAGTGTAAAGGCTTATCGATAGCAGGAAAAAAAGACTGATTCACAGCCTGGAATCTTGCTACAGATCCTTAACTTTATGGGTATGATAAAAGGCCAAATCTCAGTTGAAGCGCTGAGATACTTGATGTTTTTTAATGAAAGGGAGTGGGATAGAGAGATCTATAAAAGACTGTCTGTCTTAATTTAAACCAATATCCTTGATCATTAAGTTGTCATTTACTTGATCAAGTGATGTCGCTCAATCTAATTTCCTAAAAACTTGAGTATTGGCGAAACCAAGGTAGTCTGAGCAAATTTTCTTTTTAAAGGAGATCTGAAAGGTTCTCGGACAGTTCAAACTCTTTGAGTTCTTGGGGGTGATGGCGACGGCCATCACCAAACTGATGAAAGCAGAATGCTGAGTTTCCAGATCCTGCAGTCCGTCGATACCAAATCGCAGTTAAAAAGCCGACTATCGCTGAAGAACAGGATAGTCGGCTCACCAAAAAAGAGACCCTTTAGAGGTCAAGCTTTAGGGGGACATTATAAGCTGGGATGGATGCTAAGGGCAGGCTCAAACACTAATTTAGGCTTATTTGCCTTGGAGCTGGTCGAGAGCAGCAGGGAAGATCTCGGATTTAAAGCCCAACCCAGGGCGAGGGCAAGGGGGGGCTACAACAATGATTAAACGTAAATCCATACTCAAGATCCTCTCAGAATTTTTTAAAAACTGCTTTTTAGCTATTGTCCTACAAGTTCGGCAGATTTTGAAATCCTTTATTGAAGAATAAGGAATCTAAACAGTTGCCACCTCAAGACCTGCCTTGGTGAGCATGGACTAATGCTAGTTGTTGATAATGGTGAGCATGATCGATCAGGCCAGCTGCTTCGGTGTCACTCACTTCCCGTAAGGGTTTAGCGGGGACCCCCACCCAAAGGGATCGCGGCGGGACTGATTTAGACACAACAGCGCCAGCACCGATGATACTGCCTTCACCAATTTCTACGCCATTGAGAATAATGGCTCCAATGCCCACCAGACAGCCTCTACCCAGACGGGCAGAATGGATAACCGCCCGATGACCTACCGTTACATACTCGCTGAGCAGGGTTGGCTCTCCTAAATCCCCATGGAGAATAGCCCCATCTTGAATATTGGTAAATTCTCCTACTTCAATCCGTTCGATATCGCCGCGCAACACGGCTCCATACCAAATACTGACACCCTGGCAAATCTGAACATTGCCAATGACCGATGCGGTAGCTGCAACAAAGCTGGCTAGGGATAGATCCGGTGTAGACCAAGTCTGAGGAGACATCGGTAACCTCCAAGTTTAAGTCAACTAAATCAGGGCTAAGGGGTTGAGCTAGACTCTCAACGTCTTGTGCGAAAGATGCGCTCTAGTTGCCGAAAATCCTTATCTATTTCTGCCCATAATGCTTTGTTATGAGGATCGGTTTTGAGGGCTTTCTTGAGATAGGCACGGGCTTGTTCAAGTTTGCGTTCTTTGATCAGTTGCCGGCCCCAGGATCGATAAATGATTCCTTGCCATTGCCGAACTTCGGGATCTTGAGGTAGATGTTGTGCCAAGGCTTCGACTAGTGCTATGGCCCGCGGAAATCGCTGACTTTGAATGAGTCCTTGCAGTTGCTCATAAGAATTAAGTTTTAGCGTTAAGTCTGCCTTACTTAAGGGGGGCGGTTCGGCAGCCGGAGTATTTAGGGTTGATGGGGGTGCTTGACTGGGTTCCTGAGGACGGGATGCCTGAGGACTAGACGGTTTTGGCTGAGGAGCGGGTGCTGCTGTTCCTGGAGTTGGCTGGGGCGGGGGTGAAGGAGCAGCGGCCGTTGACCGGACAGAGACTTGAACCTTCGGTGGGACCCTGGAGGGGGTAGTTGGGTAGTTGGGTGGAGCGGGCTTGGGAGTAGCAGGTTGAAGAGTAGCAGCAGGCACTATCTTTTGTAAGACTTGATAGGCTTCTGTTGCTTTAATAAAGAGATCCTGAGCTTGCTGGTTACCGGGGTTAACATCAGGATGCCATTGTCTTGCCAACCGCCGATAAGAAGCTTTCAGATCATCGAGATTTGCTCTGGAGGTCAGTTCTAGCAGACGATAGCATTCCGCAATATCCATGGCAATTTAGAATCCCCAAGACCTACTCAACGCCAGATTGTCGATTTTCATGCTTCATCTTGCTAACTCCTTAATATTGTGGCCAATTTGCCTAGAATTCTTTCACAAAGTATCGATTTTAGTGTTGCACGGTAGATAGGGAAGGGTTTTGATTGGGGCCTAAGGGTCAACAATATTGCGATCGGCAGAGAGGGACTTTTCTTGGATAAATTGGTCTAAGCGCGGCTCCGTTCCTGCCCAGAGTCGCTCAATGTTGGATCGATGTCGCCATGTGCCATAAATGGCTGCTGCTAGGCCAAATAACAGATAAGCGAAGGGCTGTTGCCCTGCAAACATTAGCACAGGCAAGGATAAGGCTGCCATGATCGAACTCAAGGAAATAAGCCGAGACCCAAGTAAAACTAGGGCAAATATGCCCAAAGCCGCTAGACCCACAGTCCAATTAAGCATCAGGAGGACGCCTAACCCCGTGGCTACAGATTTGCCACCGCTGAAGTTTAACCAAAGGGATTTACTGTGACCCAAAATTGCTGAGAGTCCTGCTAAAACGACCATCCAAGAGAGCCAGGGGGACGGATTGATATCTTGAGGGGTTTGGCTGAGTAGCCAACCGCCTGGTAAATAGGCTCCATGGATGAGTGAGATCGCACCCACCCCCTTCATCACATCCACGGCTAACACAGTCGCTCCTGCGCCTTTACCCACAACTCTGAGTACATTGGTAGCGCCCGTGGAACCAGAGCCATGTTCTCGAATATCAATACCCTTAAGGGCCTTCCCTAACAGGTAGCCTGTGGGCACAGATCCCAAGAAATAGGCAACAATTAACAACAAGGCGTTACTAAGCAGCCAAACCATTAGGGGAGTAAACATCTTTCGATCGGTACCAAGGGGAGGAGCAAATTTACTTTATTTTATTGCCTCCTGTTCCAATCGGTTTCTTTGTAAGCGGTTGTTTTGTCGGTTGCGAGGAGGACTACGGGTCCTGAGCTGCTACAGCGGCATAGAAATATTGATCGGCGATACCCAGTCTTGGGGATAGTTTGCCACCACGGGCATCTGCTTGGCTAGGAATGCTCCTTAGGGGTTGGGAATAGCTGAAGCGATTTGTCTGATTGAACTCTGGGTTTTTGTTACACTAACTACATTGACCTGCTCTGCCGCTGCCCTATCTATATCTATTAGGATCTCTCTACACCTATGTCTCCAACTGCACTTCTGTCCCAGGCCCTTCCGGCCCTAGATTACGCTGTGAGTCGCGATCGCTTCGATGAAACCTGGCGCGCTCCCCTCTCCACCTTATTGGGGCTAGGTCGATCAGCAGGGGCTGACTTCGTGGAATTTTTTCTAGAGCGGGTTAATTATATTAGCTGTCTGGCCGAAGAAGATGCCATTACCAGTATCTCTCCTAGATTGGCGACTGGAGCTGGGGTGCGAGTTTTTCTGGGTAAAGGGGATTGCTATGTCAGTACTAATGACTTGAGCTTTAAGGGGCTGAGGTCAGCCCTAGAGAAAGCCCTCTCCATCTTGGGTTTAAACCTGCCAGGTCCACAGGCCTTGATTCCTGAAATTAATTTAGAGCTGCTGCGGGACTATGCCACCGTGCATGAAAAAGAGGCTTGGCTGCCCGCCTGTAGCTCCATGCAAGAAATGGGAGAGCTGCTCTTGCGGGCCAACCAGCATTTGCAGCAGCAAGCCCGGCATATTCAATCCCGACAGGCAAGCTACTTCCGAGATTGGCAAGAGGTACTGATCGCAGCCAGTGATGGCATATTCGCTCGAGATATTCGTCTGGCTCAATCTGTTGGGTATAGTTTGCTCTGTTCAGAGGGAGGCGATCGCACCTCCATTAACAAGCGCATCGGAGCCACCAACAACCCCCATTTCCTGCGCAGTTGGCAATCTGCCGAAGATGCCGCTGAGGTTGCTGAATCCGCAGGCCAAATGCTCCATGCCGATTATGTCGAGTCTGGAAACTATCCGATCGTCATGGCCAACCAGTTTGGCGGAGTGATCTTCCATGAAGCCTGTGGTCATCTCCTAGAAACCACCCAAATTGAGCGAAAGACCACCCCCTTTGCCGATCAAAAGGGCCAGAAAATTGCCCATGAAAATCTGACTGCCTGGGATGAAGGGCTTTCCCCTAATGCCTTTGGTAGCATCGACATGGACGATGAGGGCATGCCTGTGCAACGCACCCTCCTCATTGAAAACGGCATTCTCAAAAATTTCCTAGCGGATCGGGCTGGCTGTCTGCGCACGGGCCATCCTCGCACCGGTAGTGGCCGACGCCAAGGCTATACCTACGCCGCTGCTAGCCGGATGCGCAATACTTACATCGCCCCTGGCCAGTTCACGAAGGATGATTTATTTGCTTCGATTGATCAGGGCATCTACTGCAAAAAAATGGGCGGTGGCAGTGTGGGTCCCACCGGAGAATTCAACTTCGGCGTTGATGAAGCCTATTTGATCGAAGGGGGCAAGGTGACAAAACCCCTCAAGGGCGCCACATTGATTGGTTCGGCTAAAGAAATCATGCAGAAGGTCTCCATGTCTTCTCAAGACATTGGCTTAGCAGCGGGCTTTTGTGGCTCTATTAGCGGCAGCATCTATGTCACCGTCGGTCAACCTCATATCAAGGTAGATGAGATTACTGTCGGGGGCCGTTAACCTTCTCCATCCATTTGTTAATAGATCCTAAGGAGAACCTAGATGAAGGTAAAAGCAGCGGTAGCCCATGCAGCTGGCCAGCCCCTCACAATTCAAACCGTGGACTTATCAGGACCCCAGGCCGGGGAAGTCTTAGTTCAGATCAAAGCTACTGGGGTTTGCCATACGGATGCCTTTACCTTGTCTGGCGCCGATCCGGAAGGCTTGTTTCCAGCGATTTTGGGCCATGAAGGGGCAGGCATCGTGGTGGAGGTTGGCCCAGGGTCAATTCTCTGGAGCCAGGAGATCATGTGATTCCTCTCTATGTGCCTGAATGCCGCAACTGCGCCTATTGTCTAAGCGGCAAGACTAATCTTTGCCAAGCTATTCGAGTCACCCAAGGCCAAGGGGTAATGCCCAATGGTTCTAGCCGGTTTTCTCTAGAGGGGCAGCCCCTGTATCACTATATGGGAACTTCCACCTTTGCCAATTACACCGTTGTTCCCGAAATTGCCTTAGCTAAAATCCGTAAGGATGCCCCCTTAGATAAGGTCTGTCTGATTGGCTGTGGGGTGACCACAGGAATTGGAGCAGTCATTAACACTGCCCAGGTTGAACCCGGTGCCAATATCGTTGTGTTTGGGCTAGGTGGAATTGGCTTGAATGTAATTCAAGCGGCTCGGATGGTAGGAGCCAACCGGATTATTGGGGTAGATCTCAATCCGGCCAAGCAACCCTTAGCCGAAAAGCTGGGTATGACTCATTTTGTCAATCCCCAAGATATTGAGGGAGAGTTGGTTCCCTATTTGGTGGAACTAACCCAAGGGGGGGCTGACTATAGTTTTGAATGTATTGGCAATACTGATGTCATGCGCCAAGCCCTAGAATGCTGTCATAAGGGTTGGGGCCAAAGCATCATCATTGGGGTAGCAGGGGCTGGCCAAGAAATCCGTACTCGTCCCTTTCAGTTGGTGACGGGGCGAGTCTGGAAGGGCAGTGCCTTCGGAGGAGCCAAGGGGCGGACAGATCTACCCAAAATTGTGGACTGGTACATGGATGGCAAGATTGATATTGATATCTTGGTGACCCATACGATGCCCCTTGAGCGCATTAATGAAGCCTTTGATCTAATGCACAAGGGAGAAGCGATTCGGACTGTGATTACCTTCGACTAGCCCTGTAATGCCCAAAAATCAGCCTAAGTCTGACCCAAAAATAAAGGTCAAGGCTTAGGCTGGATTAATCCTAGGGCTGGTGCTCTATCTGAATTGATTGGGTTGCAGCCTTAAGCCCCCACTACTGGGCTTCGCCTTAGCTTTTTGGCGAGTGATTGGTACCCCGTTGTGGAAGGCAGTGCCAGTCCCACCGTCTGCTCGATCTAAATAGGGCCGCAGATTGACACCATTCCGTAATGGTAGTCGAGAGCTAGAGAGCCCACGGCGCTTGCCCAACAAGGATTGGCCAAGTCTAGTGATTTCACCCAAGGGATCGGAACCACTGCCTAAAAAGGTGTTGACGCCTTGTGTGGTATCGCCTCGGTTGGCGATGGTCAAGTTCTCGAACACAGAATTGCGAGTGATGGTGGGATCTTGTCCTGGAGGAACTGTGAAGATAATTCGACAGCGACTATTTTGCTCTGAGGTGGCACAGACAGTGTTGTAGCCATTTTCGATGCTGGTTTGCAGTTCCAAAAGACCATCGGGTCGATATTCTTCTAGGCGTTAGCAATTTCAAGACAGCGCAATTCGGGGGTCCAGCCACCACCCATGCTTTGAGGAACAGCCCAAGGAAAGGCTTCCTCAGGACGGCTTTCAGGGTTATACATCACTGTATACTGGCCGCCCGTAAACTGACAAAAGAACCGATTGTCAGAGGAGACGGCGGAAGAATCAATGCTGTCATCATTGTTAATGTCGGCATCGGGATCAACGGGATTATTGACATCGGCCTCGACATCGGGCAAGTCCTCCGATCCACTAGACTGGGCATAGCTGGCGAGAGACCATGTACTCACCATTGCGATTGCACCCGCCAAACTCAACCGAAACATAACTTGAACTGCTGGGGAAAACCGATCGCTTTTTGCAACCCTCAACATCTGCATAGGAAATACCTCTAAAGACCAAAAAAGTAGGTTTTGAATGCTGGACTGACTTGCAACTCAGCCGGGGGGGTAACCTAGACATACCGATGTCTAGTAAAGACATAAAATCGTAATGAGTACTCTATGTATTGATGTACTTTTATAGGATATGGAGATAGACCTGCATCTTTGTCTCAATGTTCCAAGCCAATACCCAAAATGTTATAAAAGTTTACTTCTTTGCATTGGCTATCGTATACTACCTAGATTGTACTGATGCGGAATAAGGATCGCCCTTTGATGACAGCAGATGTCCAGCCCAAGACCATTCCTTATCACTTTCTTGGCCCCCCTGGGACATTTAACCCTACATTGCTGCTGTTTGTGAGTGCCTTAGTTCTGCTCACTAGCTCAACCCTTGCTCATTATTATCTAGATTGCCCAGGCTGGTGTTCCTTCATTGCCAATACCTTGGCTCTCCATCTTGCTGGTACGGTTATTCATGATGCTTGCCATGGGGTCGCCCATCGTCACCGCGTCACGAATGCTCTTTTGGGCCATGGCAGTGCTTTGATTCTGGGGTTTGCCTTTCCGGTCTTCACCCGAGTTCACCTCCAGCACCATGCCGCCGTGAATGATCCCGCCAATGATCCGGATCATTATGTGTCTACGGGTGGGCCGCTATGGTTGGTTGCGCCACGGTTTTTTTACCATGAGGTCTTTTTCTTCCGCCGTCGGTTATGGCGCAAGTATGAATTACTGGAATGGTTTTTAAGCCGCGTCTATTTAGTGACTCTTATTGTTGCTGCTTGCCAGTTTGGATTTATTCACTATGTTCTCAACTTTTGGTTTGTCCCTGCCTTAATTGTGGGTACAACTCTGGGATTCTTCTTTGATTACTTTCCCCATCGACCCTTCCATGAACGCGATCGCTGGCGCAATGCCCGCGTCTATGCCAACCCTCTCTTAAATATTTTGATTCTGGGACAGAACTATCATTTGATCCATCACCTCTGGCCATCAATTCCTTGGTATAAATGCGAGTCAGCCTATCATGCCGTCAAACCCCTTTTAGATGCTAAGAACTGCCATCAAACCATTGGTATTTTTCAGCGTTCCGGTTTCCTTGGGTTTATCTATGATTTCTTTTTAGGCGTGCGTTTCGAGCCAGTCGTGCAGCCTGAAGCCGACCTGCATCCCCCAATTTCTCTCAATTTAGAACTGGTCGAGCCTGAACCTCAGCTTGTCGAATCTGCATAGGAATTTGATCTTTTTACAATCACGGAGAGATGTTCAGGATTTTGATTGTTCTGTTGCCCTCTGTAGAACTGATCAGTACAAATAGTTCAAGGGGACGCCTCTGAGACCGTTGCCGAAATCGTCTCAGAGTTCACAGTTTTGCTCTCTATCAAACTCAAAATCACGCCTGCAGTGGGTATGGACAGAAATAGACCCACTAAGCCCGCTAGCCGTGCTCCTACCAACAAGGCAATAAATAAAACCACCGGACTCATTTTTAGCGAGTTTTGCATAATCCGAGGCATTAAGATATTTTCCTCAATTTGTTGAAGGAGAATACAACCTGCTAAGACCTGAGCCGCTTTTTCCCAGCCTTGGGGCAGCAAAATCAAAGAAATTAAGCTAATTCCCATTGTGGCACCGATGCCCGGAATCATATTAAATGCCCCTGCCATCAGGGCTAAGATCAGGGGAACAGGCACCTCGAACTTGAGAAACACAAAGAAACTAGACACAGCAAAAAACAGAGCGAGCAAAAACCGGCCCCAAAAAAAGCCAAGAAAGTTTTTTTTAATCGCCTCGGTCACTAGGGCACGATTTTGCTGCGGTAGGCCCTGCAGCAGAAATTGCCATAGTCTGCCCCCGATCTAGCAATAAAAAAAAGCTCACCACAGCAATCAAGATTAAATCGAGAAGATTGCTGAGGGCCCCTTGCACAAACCCCACGCTAGAACCAATACTCTCAATGACTTGATCGCGAATTTTCTCTTCAACGGCACCCATATTCATTTGATAGCCCCGCGCCCTAGAGAGGGCTTCGACTCTTTGGCTCAGATCATCCATGGAGTCTAAAAACTCAGAAATGCTGTCCAATAGCGCTGGGCCTTGGGAGAGAACAGCAAAACCGATGGTGACCAACAAGCCAAACAACAAAATTAAGGCCACTAGAAAAACAAGGGTTGCTGCCATTGGATGGGGCAAGAATCGGTTTAACCAATGGGTGGGATAGTTCAGCAAAAAAGCCAGAATTGCAGCAAATATCAGAATTAAGACAATATTTTGAAAATAGGCAAAGACTTGAAGGATGGCCCAACTGGCGGCGAATAATAGCAAAAAACGAATTAAAACTGGATTGGTTAATCGACTCCAGAACCATTGACGGGAAGATGCAGTCATGGGGCAACACAATCAGGTTGTTTCCTTTAACTATGGCATGAGAGGGTGAGGTTGCCACTACCCTTGTGTAGCTTGCTCTAGCTTCCAGATCTGACGTAATCCTTCGCGATAGGATGGATATTTAAGCTGAACCCCTAAGTCGGCTTTAATCTTGCGGTTGCTCACTCGTCGACATTCTTGCCAAAAGGAGGCCGCAATCGGATTGAGGGACACAGATGAAAAGGGGATAGCCTCTGGTGCTGTCTGCCCTAATAGCTCACAGGCTTCTAAAAGTAAGCTGCTGGAGGTTGAGGGCAAATCATCGGCAATATTGTAGATACTCCCAGGGGTGGGTTGATGCATCGATTGCCAAATTGTTTGCACAATATCTTCAACATGGACCCGACTAAAAACATGGCCAGGTTTTTGAATATGCTGGGCTTTGCCCGCCTTCAGGCGATCAAAGATGCTGCGGCTGGGACCATAAATGCCGGGTAATCGGAAGATATGGGTGGGTAAGGAAGTCTGTAAAAAGGTGGTTTCGGTTTGGACTCGATGCTGAGATCGCAGTGATTGTGGATTGACTGGATAAGTTTCATCCACCCATGCCCCCTGAGTATCTCCATAGACACCGGTGGTAGATAAATAGCCAAACCAGTCTAAATTAAGCCGTTCCAACTGGGTTAATACCCCTGCAATCACAGGATCTTGACCTTGGCTATCGGGAGGAATGGTGCTCAAAATATGGGTGATACCCCTATATGCAGCCTCATCTAAGGGCATAGCCTTGCCCTTGCTGTTATGGTCAAAGGCAAATACAGGGGCAGAAATGCCAGTGATAGCCTGTCCTTGGCGATTGGTCAGATGCACAACTACCCCCTCAGCCTGGGCACAACGCGCCAAATGCTGTCCGGTATAGCCACCGCCTAAAATGAGGAGTTTCATGTTTTTTGACTTTAGGATCAATGCCTGCCGAATTAGGCAAGTTATGCGTTCTGCCTAACCCGCTTAACTTTGTCTATCTTTATCACGACTTGTTTATAGATACCTAGCGATTGCTTTGACTCATTCTCAAAAAGTTCTAGATCTCGGCTTTGCGTTTGCTGGGCAATCTGGGCAGACTAAAACTATGACCATCGCCCCTAACTCTGAACGAACGAAGATGACTGCAACGATGACTATTAGCGAAATTGTTGAACAGGCACTCAAAAACGGCTACTTGACACCCACAATGGAAGCAGAAGTGGGCCGCATTTGTGATAATGCCTCAGAACTAGCTGTGGAAGAATATAAAGCCCTTGATTTTTTGATGGGAGCATTGCTGACGGGCCAGGTGGTCGCGGTGCCTCGTAAGCAGTTTATCAACGTTATGGAAGAGCTAGTCCTGACGGAAGCCATTAGCCGGGTCTCTCGCATTGAATCCGCAGGGGAGCAGGCCTTAGATCTGGG